>NZ_JAFCLR010000030.1:0-91712 GCF_018131065.1 Bradyrhizobium sp. AUGA SZCCT0431
GCCCTCCAATGAGAGGGCGCAGGGAAGACCGGGTGCGCGCTGCACCCGCGGTCTCGCGTGCGGTTTGCACAAAACAAAATGCACACGAGCATACAGGGCAGCGGAGAGCATCCGGCCTTCCCTGCGCAATGGCTTTACGGCTTATATCGTGCTCTCCCTGGTGAACGGGCTTTCTTGCCACCATTGCCCGCAAGAAGCGTTTGGCTCCCGACGGACGTGACGCCAGCAACGGGGCGCCAGGACCACACGACTTCGCCGTACGCTTCAGTGCCGTTCGTCGCCAGCACATCAGCGTCCACCGCAACCCGTCCAACGTCCGTGACGACGGCCGACGCCCTCTGAGTGGGACGGGATGGCCAAAGATATGCCCCTGATTTGCCCTTCTGGAAAAGCGAAATATTTTTTATTTCAGGGCTTGACACTATTTCCGAAAATCGGAACTGATTTGCCCGTCGGGTTGTTTTGTCGCACTCAACCGTCATTGCGAGCCAACGGGTCGCAATGACGGAAAGACGGCGTTGCTCTTGCACGGCAGCAACAGGAACCAAAACCAAAAACAACCGTTGAAGCTCCGCAACCAAAACCCTCGCCGGAGACTGCAATGGCCCCTCGCGCCTATTGGAAAGGCTCGCTGAAGCTTTCCCTCGTGTCATGCCCGATAGCGCTGTACCCGGCCTCGACCTCGGCCGAGAAAACCCGTTTCCACATGATCAACAGGGAGACCGGCAACCGGCTGAAGCAGCAGATGGTCGACAGCGAGACCGGCGATGTCGTCGAAAGCGACCAGAAGGGCCGCGGCTACGAGTTGAAGAAGGGTGAGTATGTCGAGGTCGAGAAAGAGGAACTGGAGACGGTCCAGATCGAGAGCAACCATACCATCGACATCGACAGCTTCGTGCCCCGTGACGAGATCGACAAACGCTATCTCAACAACCCCTATTATATCGTGCCGGACGGCAAGGCCGGTATCGACGCCTTTGCCGTGATCCGCGATGCCATGAAGGACCAGGACCGCGTCGCGCTGGCGCGTATCGTGCTCACCAACCGCGAGCACGTCATCGCGATCGAACCGCTCGGCAAGGGCCTGCTCGGCACCACGTTGCGCTACCCCTACGAACTGCGCGACGAGGACAGCTATTTCGACGACATCAAGAGCCCCAAAATATCGAAAGACATGATCGAGCTGGCCAGCCACATCCTGGATACCAAGGCGGCGCATTTCGATCCGTCGAAATTCAAGGACGAGTACGAAAACGCGTTGAAGGCGCTGGTCCGGCGCAAGGCCTCCGGCAAGCCGGTGAGGGCCGCCCCGCGTGAGGAGAAGACGGACAACGTCATCAACCTGATGGACGCGCTGAAGCAGAGCCTCAAAGGCAAGGCAGCCACCAAGCGCCGAGCCAGCGCCTCGGCATCGCGCCGGGCGCCGCAACGGCGCGCGGCCAAGAAGGCCCACCGGTCGGCGGCGCGAGCCCGCAAGGCGGGGTGAAGTATTCTCGGCGTCATTGCCTGCGACAAACGCGAAGCGTTTGCGCAAGGGAGCAACGCGACGAAGCAATCCACAGTTGCTCTGCCGAGCTATGGATTGCTTCGCTCCGCTCGCAATGACGTCGTAGTGGGCCTACTTCTTCGCCTTCCGCTTCTTGGCCGCCTTCCGCTTCTTCGACGTCTTCTTTTTCGACGCCTTCTTCGGCACCTTCTTGCCCTTGGCCCGCGCCTCGGAAAGTCCGATCGCGATCGCCTGCTTCTTGCTCTTCACCTTCCTGCCGGAACGGCCACTCTTCAAGGTGCCGGCCTTGCGTTTCTTCATTGCGCGCTTGACGTCGGTGGACGCTTTCTTCGAGTATTTTCGTGCCATGGATGACCTCCCGATTGCAGGGAAATTAATCATCGCTTCTCATGAAAGTTCCAGCGCCTGCAACCCTCAGGCCATCGCGGCATGGAGCTCGGTTGGATTTTTCGCGGCGCGCAATCGCGCGAGCGTATCCGGCGATCTCAACGTCCGGGCTACCAGCGCCAACGCGGTGAGTGCTTCGCTCTCCACAGCCGCAGGCAGCAACAGGACGAACACCACGTCCACCGCCAGTTCGTCGATGGCATCAAATTCGATCCCCTGCTTCAGCTTCGCAAGTAGCCCATAGGGCCGCTTCAAACCCGGCAGCCGGGCATGAGGAATGGCGATGCCATTGCCGGTCCCCGTCGATCCCAGTTCCTCCCGCTTCAGCAGATAGGACGTCACCTGATCGGCGGGCAAGCCGAGATTGGCTGCGGCCATGGCCGCCAATTCCTGCAACAGCGGCCCCTTCTGCGAGGCCCGAACGTCGATCATGACGTCGGTCGGCGATAGCAGATCGGAAATCTTCATCGTAACTCCAGGCGGATCGCCGCGTATTAATCCGGCGCGCGCAGCCGATAGCCTATCCCGGTTTCGGTCAAAACAAACTGCGGACGTTCCGGATCGCCTTCGATCTTCTGTCGGAGCTGGCGCACATAGACCCGCAAATATTGCGCGTCGGTCAATTCATCCCACAGCTCCTTGAGCAGAAACCGATGGGTCAGCACCTTGCCGGCGTGCTGAACCAGCACGCGCAGCAATTCATACTCCTTGGGCGACAGTTTGACGTCCTTGTCACCCACCTTGACGATGCGGCGCACAAGGTCAACCGAAAGGTCGCCCGATCGGAATACCGGTCGTTCACCATGGACCTGCAACTGATGCCGAAGTGCTGCGCGCATCCGGGCGAGCAATTCGTCCATCCCGAACGGTTTGGTGAGATAATCGTCGGCGCCGAGATCGAGCGCCTGGACCTTGCCGGCCTCGTCACCGCGGCTCGACAGCACGATCACCGGTACGCTGTCGTTACGCCCGCGGATCATGCGCAGCAATTCATGACCCTGGATATCCGGCAGTCCGAGATCGAGAATGATCAATGCGGGATCCTGCGCAAGCAATTCGAGCCCGATCTTGCCGTTGGAGGCTTCCAGGATCTCATAGCCCTGCGTGCTCAATCCCATCCGCAGCAGTTTACGGATCGGCGGCTCATCGTCGATCACCAGGACCTTGATCGGCGCGGCACTCATGCGGCAGTGTCCAGTGCATCTGATACTGCCGGGACCGGCAAGCGGATGGTCAGCACGGCGCCGCTCCGGTCAAGCCGGTTGGCGGCCGAAATCGTGCCATGCATGGCCTCGACAAAGCCGCGCGAAATCGCCAGGCCAAGGCCGGTGCCCGGGCGCACGTGATCGCCCTTTTGCGCGCGATGGAACTTGTCGAATATCATATCCAGCTCCTCGAGCGGTATACCATCGCCTTCGTCAATGATTTGCAGGGATACCCAATCCCTTTCCCGCGAACTCCTGATCGAAATCGTGGTATCGGCCGGCGCATATTTCGCCGCGTTGTCCAGCACGTTGAAGAGCACCTGTTCAAACAGCACCGCGTCAAGCTGCAGCATCGGCAAATCGGCGGCAAGCTCTAGCGAAACCCTGTGGTTTCCGAGGATCTTGCTGGCGCGCCGCAACACGCTGCCGACGATCTCGCCGATATCATGCAGCGCCGTGTTCGGCACCACGGCGCCGGATTCCAGCTTTGTCATGTCGAGCAGGTTGGCGATGAAGCGGTTGAGTCTTTCGGACTCGTCGATCACGGTTGCCAGCAGGTCCCGTTTTTCGGTATCGCTCAGGCCGCTGTCAAGGTCCCGCATCGCGCTTGCGGCGCCGAGCACCGAGGCCAGCGGCGTCTTGAGATCGTGCGAGATCGAGGTCAACAGGGCCGAGCGCAGACGATCCGACTCCACCGTGCGTTTGACGCGGTCCATATCCTCCACCAGCAACACGCGCTCGATCGCCAGCGCGCCCTGATCCATCAAGGCGTCGAGCAAGCGGCGCTGATCCGGGGTGAGCAGCGGCCCGGTCTTGTCGTCATCGATGCCGATGACGCCGATCGGCCCGCGTCCGGTTCGCATCGGCAGGAACAGCCGCTTGGCGCCCGGCAGCGTATCGGCGCCGCGCCCCGCGGCCCGGTCGTTGCCCCACGCCCAGTTCGCGGCCGCGAGATCGGCCTTGTCCAACTGATCTTCGGGCGGATAGCCGGCCTTGACGGTAATGACGCCGTCCTCCGGCAACAGCAGCACCACCCGCACCTTGAGCATCAAGGCCGTCTGGTAGGCGGTCGCCCACAACACGTCGTCGAGGGTTGCGGTGCCCGCGAGCTTGCGGCTGAAGGCGTAGAGCGATTCCGTGGTGCGGACCCGGCCCATCGCGGTGAAGGCCTGCGTTCGCACCCGCGCCGCGACGTTGGAAACCAGGATCGCAATCAGCATGAAGAAGAAGAAGGCGGCCACATTGGGCGGATCGGTAATCGTGAAGGTATAGATCGGCGGAAGAAAGAAGAAGTTGTAGCAGAGTGACCCAACCACGCTTGCAAACAACGACGGCAACAGCCCGTAACGGACGGCGGCCCCGACCACGGCCGTCAGGAACACAAGGTCGACGTTTTCGATGCCCAGCCGCGGATGAACCAGCAGGCCGGCACCGAGCGCAATGGCGACGAACAGCAGGGATACCGCATAGGGCCGCGGATCGAACGGCTCCTGCCGTTCGGCCGTGCGCACCGTCTTCTTCGGAACGGGCTCCGCCTCAAGTTCCTCACCGGCGATCACGTTGACGCTGATATTGCCGGCGCGCCGCACCAGGTCGTGCACCACCGATCCACGCGTGAGTTCAAACCACAGGGAGCGCGTCGCCTTACCGATGATGATCTGCGTTACATTGTTGGCCTGCGCGAAATGAATGACGTCATCGGCGATGCGGCGGCCGACGCCGGGGATGGTCAGCGCCTCGCCACCCAGAGCTTCGGCGAGCCGCATCGTATCGGCGAGCCGGTCGCGCTGCTCGTCGGTCAGTTGCAGGCTGCGCCGCGTCTCGATGCTGATCGCCGTCCATTGCGCGTGCAGCCGGTCGGCCAGCCGCTTGGTGTAGCGGACCAGCCCCGCCGATCGTGGATCCTCACTGATGCAGACAAGAATACGCTCGCCTGCGGCCCAGGGCCCGGCGATCGCGTTGGCCTGCATGTGGGTCAGGAGTTGTTCGTCGACCCGCTCGGCGGTGCGCCGCAACGCCAGCTCGCGCAGCGCGGTGAGATTGCCCGGCGAGAAATAATGCTCCAGCGCGCGCTCGGCCTGTTTGGGGACATAGACCTTGCCTTCCTTCAACCGCTGGATCAGGTCGTCAGGCGTAAGGTCGATCAGCTCGATGGCGTCCGCGCGGTCGAACACCTTATCCGGCACGGTCTCGCGCACCCGCACATGCGTGATCTGCGCGACCACGTCGTTGAGGCTTTCGATATGCTGGATGTTGACTGCCGTATAGACATCGATGCCGTGGGACAGCAGCTCCTCGACGTCGAGGTAGCGCTTGGGATGGCGGCTGCCCGGCGCGTTGGTATGGGCAAGTTCGTCGACCAGGGCGATCTGCGGACGCCGGGCGATCAGGGCGTCGAGGTCCATCTCGTCGAGGATCTGGTCCTTATACTCCAGCTTCTTGCGCGGAATAACTTCCAGGCCCGTCAGCAGCGCCTCGGTCTCCGCCCGGCCATGGGTCTCGACCACGCCGACCACGACATCTATCCCGGCCTTCCTCCTCGCATGGGCGCTTTGCAGCATCTCATAGGTCTTGCCGACGCCGGGGGCGGCGCCGACAAATATCTTGAGCTTCCCGGCCCGATCATTCTCGCGGCGCGCGGCCTCCAGCAGCGCGTCCGGCGACGGTCTTTTTTCATGATCTGGGCGCTGATTGGCCATGCGGCAATATACTCATCGCATCCGGCGCAGCCTAGCTCCCGTCATTTGGCTGCGGCGGCATCCAGCGCCAGATTCAGCGCCAGAACGTTAACTCTGACCTCGCCGAGCAATCCAGCCATGCGGCCCTGGCTGTGCTCCGTGACCAGCTGGCGGACGCGCTCTTCCGGCATCTTCCGCGCCTTCGCCACCCGCGGCACCTGGAATAGCGCCGCCTCCGGCGAAATGTCCGGATCGAGGCCGCTGGCAGAGGTCGTGACGAGGTCGACGGGGACGGAAGCGTTAGGGTTTTCGGCCTTCAGCTTGTCGACATCCTCCTTGATCCGGTCGGCCAAAGCCTTGCTGGTCGGGCCGAGGTTGGAGCCACCGGAATTGGCGGCGTTGTAGGGTGCCGATACCGTCTTGCTGGAATCGGCCGGGTCCGGCGCCGACGTCGCCGAGGGCCGCCCGTGGAAGTATTTGTCGTCCTTGAATTCCTGCCCGATCAGGGCCGAGCCGATCACCTTGCCGTCCTTCTCGATCAGGCTGCCTTGCGCCTGCTTCGGAAAGATCACGCCGGCAATCGCGGTCATCGCGAGCGGATAGGCGAGGCCGGTGATGGCCGTCAGCAAGAGCAGCAGGATGATGGCGGGACGAATTTCTCTTAACATACGTGCCTCCTGATAATTCGTCATTGCGGGAGCGAAGCGACGAAGCAATCCATTCTTTCTTCGTGGCCGGTATGGATTGCTTCGCTTCGCTCGCAATGACGGATGGGGTTAAGCCAGGTTCAAGGCCGCGACCACGAGGTCGATAGCCTTGATGCCGATAAAGGGAATGATGATGCCGCCGAGGCCGTAGATCAGCAGGTTGCGGCGCAGCAGTGCCCCTGCCCCGACGGCACGGTATGCGACGCCTTTCAGCGCCAGCGGAATCAGCGCGATGATGACAAGCGCATTGAAGATGATCGCCGACAGGATCGCGCTCTGCGGGCTTGCCAGATGCATGACGTTGAGCACCTCGAGCTGCGGATAGAACGCCAGGAACATCGCCGGGATGATGGCGAAATACTTCGCGACGTCATTCGCAATCGAGAACGTGGTCAGCGCGCCGCGCGTCATCAGCAGCTGCTTGCCGATCTCGACCACCTCGATCAGTTTTGTGGGGTTGGAATCGAGGTCGACCATGTTGCCGGCCTCGCGCGCGGCCTGGGTGCCGGTGTTCATGGCGACGCCGACGTCGGCTTGCGCCAGCGCGGGCGCGTCGTTGGTGCCGTCGCCGCACATCGCCACCAGCTTGCCCTTGGCCTGCTCGTCGCGGATCAGCTTCAGCTTGTCCTCGGGTGTTGCCTGGGCGAGGAAATCATCGACGCCGGCTTCGGCCGCGATCGCGGCTGCCGTCATCGGGTTGTCGCCGGTGATCATCACGGTGCGGATGCCCATCCGGCGCAGCTCGGCGAAGCGCTCGCGGATGCCGCCCTTGACGATATCCTTGAGATGGATGACGCCGAGCAGGCGGCCGTCCCTGGCGACAGCCAGTGGCGTGCCGCCTTCCTTTGCGACTTCGTCCGCGATGGCCTGGAGTTCGCGGGCTGCCTCGGTCCCGACCGAAGGCTGGATCGCACGAACCGCGTTGCCGCTGGCCATGGTCTGCACCGTGCCGCCGCCGATGTAATTGAGGATCGCCTCAACCGCACCCTTGCGAACCGACGAGGTGCCGGCGTCGATGCCGCTCATGCGGGTCTGCGCGGTAAAGGGTACGAATGTCGCGGCGAGCTCCTTCATGTCGCGGCCGCGGATGCCGTATTTCTCCTTGGCCAGCACGACGATCGAGCGGCCCTCCGGGGTTTCGTCGGCCAGCGACGCCAGCTGCGCCGCATCCGCCAGCTCCTGCTCGGTGACGCCGCGGACCGGGCGAAAAGCCGTTGCCTGGCGGTTGCCGAGCGTAATGGTGCCGGTCTTGTCGAGCAGCAGCGTATCGACGTCGCCGGCGGCCTCGACCGCGCGGCCGGACATCGCCAGCACGTTGAAGCGCACCAGCCGGTCCATGCCGGCGATGCCGATCGCGGACAGCAATGCGCCGATGGTGGTCGGGATGAGCGTCACGAACAGCGCCACCAGCACGACCACCGAAATCGAGCCGCCGGCGTAGGCGGCATAGCTCGGGATCGTCACGGTCGCAAATACGAAGATGATGGTGAGGCCCGCAAGCAGAATATTGAGCGCGATCTCGTTCGGCGTCTTCTGCCGCTCGGCGCCTTCCACCAGCCTGATCATGCGGTCGATGAAGGTCGATCCCTGCGCCGCGGTGATACGGACACGGATCCAGTCTGACAGCACCTGGGTGCCGCCGGTCACCGCCGAACGGTCGCCGCCGGATTCCCGGATCACGGGCGCGGATTCGCCTGTGATCGCAGCCTCGTTGACCGAAGCGACGCCCTCAACCACTTCACCGTCGGACGGGATGTTGTCGCCGGCTTCGACCAGGACGATATCGCCGACTTTCAGCGCGGTGCCGGGCACCAGGCGAAAAGTCTTGTCCGAACCGGTCAGCAGCTTGGCCTGGCTTTCGGTCCGGGTCTTCTTCAGCGATTCGGCCTGCGCCTTGCCGCGGCCCTCCGCCACCGCTTCCGCGAAATTGGCAAACAGCACCGTGAACCACAGCCACAGGATGATCTGGAACGTGAACCCGAGGTTCGCGCCGCCAGTGAGGAGATCGCGCACAAATATGATTGACGTCAGCGCCGCGACAATCTCGACCACGAACATCACCGGGCTCTTGATCATCAGCCGCGGGTCGAGCTTGACGAACGACGAGCTGATCGCCGGCACCAGGATCTTCGGGTCGAGCATCGCCGAGGCCGTCACCTTTTTCTGCAGTCTTGTGGTTTCCATGGACGTAACTCCGAAGAGAGATCGATCAGAACAGATTGTTGGCGTTCATCGCGAGGTGCTCGACGATCGGCCCGAGCGCCAGCGCCGGGAAGAAGGTGAGACCGCCGATGATCAGGATCACGCCGACGACGAGGCCGACGAACAGGCCACCGGTGGTCGGCAGCGTGCCAGCCGATGGCGGGATCGACTTCTTGGCCGCCAGCGAGCCCGCAATGGCCATCGCCGGCACGATCATGAAGAAGCGGCCGACGAACATCGAACTGGCCAGCGTCAGATTGTAGAAGAAGGTGTTGCCGGTCAGGCCGCCGAACGCCGAACCGTTGTTGCCGGTGGCCGAGGTGAAGGCATAGAGCACCTCGGTAAACCCATGCGGCCCGGCATTGGCCATCGACGCCACCGCCGGCGGAAACACCACGGCGACCGCAGTCCAGCCGAGATACATCAACGGCAATACCAGGATGGCTAGCATCGCCATCTTGACCTCGCGCGCCTCGATCTTCTTGCCGACATATTCCGGCGTGCGGCCGACCATCAGGCCGGCGACGAAGATCGCCAGCACGACGAACAGCAGCATGCCGTAGAGGCCGGCGCCGACGCCGCCGACGATGATCTCGCCGAGCTGCATGTTGATCAGCGGGATCATGCCGCCGAGCGCGGTGAACGAGTCATGCATGGCGTTGACCGCGCCGCAGGAAGCGGCCGTGGTGATCACGGCAAACAGGCTGGAGGCCACGATGCCGAAACGGACTTCCTTGCCTTCCATGTTGCCGCCGGACAGCCCGAGCGCACTTAGCGTCGACGTACCGTTGGCTTCGGCCCAATAGGTGATGGCGACGCCCGCGAGGAACAGCACGCCCATGACCCCCAGGATCGCCCAGCCCTGGCGCTGGTCGCCGACCATGCGGCCGAACACGTTGGTAAGCGCCGCGCCGAGCGCGAAGATCGAAATCATCTGCACGAAGTTCGACAGCGCGGTGGGATTCTCGAACGGATGTGCGGCGTTGGCATTGAAGAAGCCGCCGCCATTGGTGCCCAGCATCTTGATCGCGACCTGCGAGGCGACCGGGCCGACCGCGATGGTCTGCCTGGCGCCCTCCAGCGTGGTGGCGTCGACATAGGCCCCTAACGTCTGCGGCATGCCCTGCCAGACCAGGAACAGCGTGTAGACCACGCAGATCGGCAGCAGCACATAAAGGGTACAGCGCGTGACGTCGACCCAGAAATTGCCGATGGTGCGCATCGAGGAACGCGAGAAGCCGCGGATCAGCGCTACCGCGAGCGCGATACCGGTCGCTGCCGACAGAAAATTCTGGTGCGTCAGTCCCAGCATCTGGACGAGATAGGACAGCGTGCTTTCGCCGCCGTAGTTCTGCCAGTTGGTGTTGGTGATGAAGGAGATCGCGGTGTTGAACGACAGATCCGGAGCGACCGCGGATTGATCCTGCGGATTGAACGGCAACAGCGCCTGCAGCCGCATCAGCCCATAAATGATCAGGAAGCCGCCGACATGGAACAGCAGCATTGCGACCGTATAGGTCAGCCAATGCTGCTCGCGCTTCTCATCGACGCCGCCGATCCAGTAAAGCCCGCGTTCGACCGGGCGCAGCACGGGCGACAGAAAGGTGGACTCGCCGTTGAAGACGCGGGTCATGTACCAGCCGAGCGGTTTGACCAGCGCGACCACGATGGCGCAGTACAGGAAAATTTGAATCCAGCCAATGACGGTCATGGTCGGGAACCCTTCAGAATCTCTTTGCAGGCAGCAGCAGGTGAATGAGCGCAATCAGCAGCGCCGAGGTAACGACAAACGCCAGCACGACTTCGACCAGCGTGATCATGGCGTCCTCAGAAGCGTTCGGGCCGCAGCAGCGCGTAGGTCAGGTAGAACAAGAGGCCTAGCGAGACGGCCCCGGCGAGCGAATAATCGAAAATCATGATCCCCTCCCCTCACAACCGTTCGCAGGCATAGGCGTAGCCGATGCCCGCCAGGAAGAAGCCTGCGCCTAGCGCCAGCATGACAATGTCCAGCATGGGATGCTCCTGTGCGAAATGAGCCCGCGGGCCGAACGGACGGCCTCGCTTTGGTTGGCTGAAGTGCCACCCTGCGCATAGGTTTTCGAGATGGGGGCAATGGCGACGTTATAGGAATCTCATAAGTGCCCGTGGTCCCAGGGCTACCGTCGTCCCGGCGAAGGCCGGGACCCATACCGCGTGATCTATCGATTGGGCAGAACGGCAGAGACCTGTCGCAAATTTTCGACGGTGGCTATGGGTCCCGGCCTTCGCCGGGACGACGCGGGGAGAGAGCGTGCCCACATCACCCGCTTATGAAATCCCTATTTTTCCGTCCCTCGCCGCATCTCGTTTTCAAATGGCGCTTTGACCACCTTGGGCACACGGCTGCGGTGGCAGTCGCCCCACGAGTGAGATATAGCCATGTTCATTCTTGCAGAATCCCAAACCCCCGCTGAACCCGGCGACCGGCTGCGCAATGCGTATGCCGTGACCGCTGAATTCCTCTCCGACATCGTCAGCCAGACCTGCCGGCGCTTTCCGTCCGTGAGCCAGAGCGGCAAGACCGCCCGCATTGAGCGGCTGATTCAATCCGGCGCCTGGACCGATGCGGCACTGGCCCTGATCGACCTGGAACTGCCGCAATGGCAGCTGCGCCGTATCGCCTATGACGAAGGCGAATGGCATTGCGCGCTGTCGCGCGAACGCGAACTGCCGGACTGGCTCGATCAATCGGCCGAGGGCCGGCACGCCGATCTGGCGCTGGCAATCCTGAGTGCGTTCGTCGAGGCGCAGCGCCACAGCGCGCCGTTGCGCCGGCCCAGCGTCCCTGCCGTGCACAGCGATGCCGGCGCGCGCTATGAGCCGCTCCTGAGCGACAATTTCGGCTGAACCAGCCGGGACACTGCTCCCCGAAACAAGGAATACCAACGTGAAATTCGTCGAACCTCCATCGTGCCGCTCGCCCTCCGCAATCGTCTTCATCGGCAGAAACCGCCGCGGCCATTGGGTTGCCCAGGAACAAAACGGCCTCTATGGCGGCCTGTTCGTCAATCGCGCACAGGCCATCAAATACGCGTTGTTCGAGAACGGCCATCATCCAGAAACGATCGTCGAACTGGCCTGCGAGATCGAGCTCGACATGGGTAGCCGCCCAGGCGCGCGCTGCATGTCCGGGCTGCGATCTTCCTATCGCGCGTCAGCCATTGAGAACGGCCGAACGACCCGTGCGCAAGAATCTGCTACTCCATCTGCGCTGGGTCTGACCGGCATCAACGATAACGACATGTGAGGCCGAACATACATTTGACGACAAATTCCCCGGTAGTAGCCTTGCCGAGAACACGGCGTCGGCGCAGGTTTCAGCTGCGATCATTGAGGGATGGAAGCCATGAACATAGCGCCGCAAGCGGACATGCCGAGCGATCCGGTTGCTTCCGAAGGTGTGGTCGCGGCCGGGGCCTATGTCGACGGCCGGCGGGTCGCCAATATCGCCATCGAGGAAGCCTCGAGCTGGCGCAGCAAGCCCGGCCATGTGGTCTGGATCGGGCTGCACGAACCGGACATGACGATCCTGACGAGCGTGCAGCAACAGTTCCAGTTGCATGATCTTGCCATTGAAGATGCGAACAACGCCCACCAGCGGCCGAAGATCGAACAGTATGGCGACGGCCTGTTCATCGTGGCACGCACCGCGCAACTCGTCGGCGACAGCATCGCGTTCGGCGAAACCCATCTGTTCGTCGGCGAAGGATATCTCGTCTCCGTTCGCCACGGCGCCTCGACTTCCTATGCGCCGGTGCGCGCGCGCTGCGAAAGCTGTCCGCGGGCGCTGGCCCGCGGCGAGGATTATATCCTCTACGCCATTCTCGATTTTATCGTCGATAACTACTCGCCGGTGCTCGAGACCATCCAGGAAGAGGTCGAAGCGATGGAGGAGCAGGTGCTCGCAAGCGCAATGACGCGGGCGCAGATCGAGCGGCTGTATCTGTTGCGGCGCGATCTCTTGCGCCTGCGGAACGCGGTGGGACCTCTGGTCGAGGTCTGCCGCCGGCTGGAGCATGACAATCTACCGATGATCCGCCCCACCATGCAGCCGCTGTTCCGCGACGTCACGGACCACGTCCGCACCGTTCAGGAGCAGATCGACTCGCTCCGCGAAGTCCTCGCTTTTGCCTTCGAGGCCAGCCTGCTGGTCGGCCAGGCCCAGGAGACCGCGGTCTCCAAGAAACTCGCCTCATGGCTTGCCATCATCGCGGTCCCGACCGCGATCGCCGGCATTTACGGCATGAACTTCAAGCACATGCCGGAACTCGAGTGGGAGTATGGCTACTTCGCCATTATCGGCACGATTCTGACCGTTTGCGCGGGCCTTTTCTGGCGCTTCCGGCGGGCCGGATGGCTGTAGCTGACCGGCCTACCCCGTTTTCTCAACGCAAACGAGTACCAACTTTGCCCAAGACGCTATAGAATGCTGTCGAGCCAGCGATTTGGCCGACGGATGAGCATCATGATTGCGGCATCGATGAGTCGAATAGTCGTACCGTCCATGGTTGCGGCATGTAGCGTGGCGGCTATCTTCGCCGTCTATTACATCCGCCACGAGCCGCGGGTCGATACCAGGGCCGCAACCGCCGCGCCGGCAGTCTCGAAGCCGGCATTGGACGCACCAAAGCAGGGTGCGCTCGCAGCGGCGCAAGCGGAAGCAAAGGCCGTGACGGCCACGCTAGGCGGATTGCCTCCACCGCCGGACAGCGTGCCGTCGTTCGACATTGCCCGCATCGAGCCGACGGGCGAAGCGGTCATCGCGGGCCGGGCCATGCCGGGCGCAGCGGTGGAACTGCTGCGCAACGGCGAGATACACGATCGCGTGGTGGCCGATCAATCCGGACAATTCGTCATGGTTCCGCCCCGGCTTCCCTCAGGGACGTATGACCTGACGCTGCGGGCCAAGGAGCCGGACGGCAAGCAGACCTCGTCCAAACAGAGCGTGACGGTGGCGCTTGAGCCGAAATCAATCGACCGGCCGGTCGTTGCGTTGATGGCGCCGGACAAACCCACCGTCGTGCTGTCGCAGCCGGCTGTGCCAAAGCCGATGGCCGGCGCAGTGGTTGCGGAGACGGTTGAGATCGAGCCGGGCGGCAAGCTCCATGTCAGCGGCCGCGCGCGCCCCGGCGCCGCGGTGAAGCTTTATCTCAACGACAGCTTTATTGCGTCGGCGGCGGCTGGCGCGGACGGACGTTTTGCGGTCACGATCAATGAGGGGGTCGCCTCCGGCAGCTACCGCGTGAGGCTGGACGAGGTGGACTCGAACTCAGGCGCGGTGCGCGCACGCGCCGAGGTGCCGTTCAACGTTCCCGACACGATGGTCACGGCCTCCGTGCCGGCACAGGCCACCCCGGCCAAGCGGCTGGACGTTGCCGCTGCACAGCCGCCCGAGCTGGCGGCCGCCATGGCCGCCGTTCTGCCAGACAAGGGCTCGCTGCCAGACAAGGGCTCGCCCTCCACCGTGGTCGTGCCGAAGATCACCACCACCACCGTCTCGCGCGGCGACAGCCTCTGGCGCATCAGCCAACTCTCCTACGGAGCGGGCACGCGCTACGCCGTTATCTACAAGGCGAATCGGGAACAGATCCGCAATCCCAACCTGATTTATCCCGGCCAGGTTTTTGTCGTTCCGATGCCTGAAGCGCGGCCATAGCGTCTGCGCGAGAGATTGCGCGGCTTTTTTAGCTCGCGCTCGATTATGTGCGGCAGTTCTGCTGGACGCGCACGTCGACCGTCACGTCTCGGGTGAACGATTATCTCTCTTCACTCCGGCGCGGTCCACAGCTCGGCCTTTTCGGCCCGCACGGCGCGTCGCAGACCTTTCGTGCTTTTAATCATTTGTGACAAGGCGCCTGCGCCTTGGCACGCTTCCCTGCAGGGCTTTGAAGCGGTACAACCCGCCTGTATTCTTGTAGCGGTGCAGACCAGTGACAATATTTGATCGAATTCTCGACGCGGCCGCGGATAATCTCAGGATAGCGAAAATCCTGGTCCAGCTGGGCCTCGACCCCAACAACATCACCTACGACGCGCTGTTCAATCGCCTGCTGGAAATTTTTCTAAACAATATCACGCTGGCCAACATGTTTGCCCTGGTCGGCGCGATCTTCTTTGTCGCCACCTTGCTGACGCAGACCATGGTGCCGCTGCGCGTCGCGAACATGATCGGTTGCGCATTCTTCGCCCTGTTCGGCGCGCTCACGGCATCCGTCACGACCTTCCTGTTGTATCTGCTGATGGTCCCCATCAATGCGTATCGCCTCCGACAGATGCTCGTTCTGGTGAAGAAGGCCCGCAGCGCAACGAAAGGTGATACGTCGCTGGAATGGCTCAAGCCGTTCATGACCGAGCGCAAATATCGCAAGGGCGATATTCTGTTCAAAAAAGACGATGCCGCCCATGAGATGCTGCTGACCGTCACCGGAAAATTCCTGGTGAAGGAAATCAGCGTCGAGCTTCCGCCGGGACGCCTGATGGGCGAATTTGGTTTCCTCACGCCCGATAACCGGCGCACGGCCACGATCGAGTGCATCGAGGATGGTCATGTGCTGACCATCACTTATGACAAGCTGCTCGAGATCTACTTTCAGAACCCGCAGTTCGGCTATTACTTCCTGGTCCTGACCAGCCAGCGCCTGTTGGAAAACATTGCGCGACTCGAAGGGATTGTCGCGCAACACAAGTCCTTGCAGCAGGCCGCGGCTGCGAACGGCCCCAACTAGAGCATTATCGGTTCTGATTGAATCAGAACCGAAGCTCTAGACTCATATTTTGACGCGTTTTCTTCACGCGAACCGGTATCCACTTCGCTCGAAAACGCTCTGAGCATCGGCATCCACGCGCCGGGTGCGTTTCAAACCTACTCGGCCGCGGTACGGAGTTCGACCTTTTCAGCGCGCACCGCGCAGAACTTGAACTCGGGGATCTTGCCGAACGGGTCGAGCGCCGGGTTGGTCAAGAGGTTCGCCGCCGCCTCGGCGTAGCAGAACGGCATGAACACCATGTTCTCCGGCACGTCGCGGTCGGAGCGAACCTTGACCTCGACCGCACCGCGGCGGGTTTCCAGCTTGATGAAATCGCCGGGCCATACGCTCAGGCGCCGCATATCCTTCGGCGACATGAACGCGACCGCTTCCGGCTCGATCTGGTCGAGCACGCTGGAGCGGCGGGTCATCGAGCCGGTGTGCCAGTGTTCGAGCACGCGGCCGGTCGACAGCACCATCGGATACTCGGCGTCCGGCAGCTCGTCCGGCGGAATGACCTTGGCCGGCACGATCTTGCCGCGACCGCTCTCGGTCGGGAAGCCCGTGGTGAAGATGATCTCGTTGCCGGGCTTGTTCGGATCATCCGCCGGATAAGTGACGGCGCCTTCACGAACCAGCCGCTCCCAACTGATGTTCTTGAGCGACGGCATCAGCTGCGCCATCTCGGTGTAGACGTCGCCGGGACCCGAATAATCCCACGGCAGCCCCATGCGCTTGCCTATCTCCTGGATGATCCAGAGATCCTGGCGCGCGTCGCCCGGCGGCTTGATCACCTGGCGCGCAAGCTGTACACGGCGGTCGGTGTTGGTGAAGGAGCCGTCCTTTTCGGCAAAGGCCGAGGCCGGCAGGATGACGTCGGCGTGGAATGCGGTCTCGGTGACGAAGAGGTCCTGCACCACAAGGTGATCGAGCATGGCGAGCGCTCCGCGCGCATGCTGCAGATCGGGATCGGACATCGCGGGGTTCTCACCCTCGATGTACATGCCCTTGATCTCGCCGGCGTGGATAGCGTTCATGATCTCGACCACGGTCAGACCGCGTACCGGATCGAGCTCCTGGCCCCAAAGCTTCTCGAAATTGCCGCGCAGGTCGTCGCGGCTAACCGGCTGGTAGTCCGGCAGGAACATCGGGATCAAGCCCGCGTCGGACGCGCCCTGCACGTTGTTCTGGCCGCGCAGCGGATGCAGGCCGGTGCCGGGACGGCCGACCTGTCCGGTGATCAGCGCGAGCGCGATCAGGCAGCGCGCATTGTCGGTGCCGTGGACATGCTGGCTGATGCCCATGCCCCAGAAGATGATGGACGATTTGGCGCGCGCATAGGTCCGCGCGACCTCGCGCAAGGTTTGCGCCGGGATGCCGCAGATCGGCTCCATCTTCTCCGGCGTGAACTCCTTGGTCTTCTCCTTCAGATCCTGAAAACCCTCGGTGTAGCCCGCGATGTACTGATCGTCGGTCAGGCCTTCAGTGATGATCGTGTTGATCATCGCATTCAGCATGGCGACGTCGGAACCGGGCTTGAACTGCAGATGCTGGGTTGCGTGCCGTGACAGGGACTGCCGACGCGGATCCAAGACGAAGAGCTTTGCGCCCTTCTTCGCCGCGTTCTTGATGTAGGTTGCAGCGACCGGATGATTCACGGTCGGATTTGCGCCGATCACGATGATGACCTCGGCGTCCATCGCCGCCGCGAACGGGGCCGACACTGCGCCGGAGCTCAGGCCTTCGAACAGCGCGGCGACCGACGAGGCGTGGCACAGCCGCGTGCAGTGATCGACATTGTTGGAGCCGAAGCCGGTGCGCACCAGCTTCTGGAACAGATATGCCTCTTCGTTGGAGCCTTTGGCGGAGCCGAAACCGGCCAGCGCCTTGACGCCCCTCTCGTCGCGGATCTTTACGAGGCCCTTGGCGGCGATATCCAGCGCCTCTTCCCAGGAGGCTTCGCGGAAATGGGTGAACGGATTGGCCGGATCGACCTGGTCGTTGGAATCCTTCTTCGCATTCGGCAGCCGCACCAGCGGTTTGGTCAGGCGATGCGGGTGATGGATATAGTCGAAGCCGAAGCGGCCCTTGACGCAGAGCCGGTTGTGGTTGGCCGGACCGTCACGGCCCTCGGCGTAAATGATCTTCTCGTCCTTGACCTGGTAGGTGACCTGGCAGCCGACGCCGCAGAACGGGCACAGCGAGTCGACTTCCTTGTCCGCATAGGTCACGCGGGTCTGGTTCTCGTCCAGCATCACCGACGGCATCAATGCGCCGGTCGGGCACGCCTGCACGCATTCGCCGCAGGCTACGCAGGTCGATTCACCCATGGGATCATCGAAGTCGAACACGATTTTCGACCCGTGACTGCGATAGGCCATGCCGATGACGTCGTTGACCTGCACTTCGCGGCAGGCGCGCACGCACAGGCCGCACTGGATGCAGGCGTCGAGATTGACGCTCATCGCGGGATGGCTGACGTCGCTTGTCCAACGTTCGGCGGCGGGGAAGCGGCTCTCGGTGACCCCGACCTTTTCGGCCCAGTGCCAGAACTTCGAATCCGGATCGTGCGAGGTCTCGCGCGCCGGCTGGTCGGCGACCAGCAGTTCCATCACCATCTTCTGCGCTGCGACCGCGCGCGCGCTTTCGGATTTCACCTTCATGCCGACGGTGGGGGTGCGCTTGCAGGATGCCGCCAGCACGCGCTCACCCTCGATCTCCACCATGCAGGCGCGGCAATTGCCGTCCGGCCGATAGTCCGGCGCGGGCGAATAGCACAGATGCGGGATTTCCTGGCCCTGGCGCTTTGCCACCTGCCAGATGGTTTCGCCTGCGTTGGCCTCAACCTGCTTGCCGTCGAGTTCGAACTTGATCTTGGTCATTCCGCGGCTTCTTTCGGCACGAATTCTTCCGGAAAATACTTAATCACTGACGTCAGGGGATTCGAGGCCGCCTGCCCGAGCCCGCAGATCGAGGCATCGCGCATCGCCTGGCTCAACTGGTCGAGCAGTTCGCGGTTCCAGACCGGGCGTTCCATCAGGATCGCCGCCTTCTGGGTGCCGACCCGGCACGGCGTGCACTGGCCGCAGCTCTCATCCTCGAAGAAGCGCATCAGATTCAGCGCCGCGCCCCGCACGCTGTCGTGTTCGGACAGGATCACGACCGCGGCCGAACCGATGAAGCAGCCGTATTTTTCCAGCGTGCCGAAATCGAGCGGGATGTTGTCCATCGACGCCGGCAGGATACCGCCGGACGCACCGCCCGGCAGATAGGCGTGGAACGTATGTCCGTCCGCCATACCGCCGCAGAACTCGTCGATCAGTTCGCGCACGGTGACACCCGCAGGCGCCAGCTTCATGCCGGGGTTTTTGACGCGGCCCGATACCGAATAGCTGCGCAGGCCGTGACGGTCGTTGCGGCCGTGGCCCTTCCACCAGTCGGCGCCCTTTTCGACGATGTCGCGCACCCACCACAGCGTCTCGATGTTGTTGATCAGCGTCGGCAGGCCGAACAGGCCGACCTGGAACGGATATGGCGGCTTGTGGCGGGGCAGCCCGCGCTTGCCCTCGATGCTTTCGAGCAGCGAGGATTCCTCGCCGCAGATATAGGCGCCGGCGCCGCGGCGCATGTGCAGCACCGGCCCGCCCGGCGGCAATTTTGCGATCTCGCGCTCGAGGATTTCGCGCGAGGCCGGATATTCGTCGCGCAGGTAAATGTAGACATCGGTCGCCTCGACCACGTGGGCGCCGATCAGCATGCCCTCGAGGAAACGATGCGGGTCGGTCTCGAGGTAAAAGCGATCCTTGAAGGTGCCGGGCTCGCCCTCGTCGCCATTGATCGCCATCAGCCGCGGCCCGGGCTCGCCGAGCACCGCACGCCATTTGCGTCCCGTCGGGAAGCCGGCGCCGCCGAGCCCGCGCAGCGAGGCGTCGTCGAGCGACTTCAGCAGATCTTCCTTTGCAAGCGTACCGGAGCGCAGACGATTGAGCAGCGCGTAACCGCCGCCGGCAACATACGCATCGTAGTCCACATAATCAGGCAAATGCGCATGGGTCTCGCCGGCCTTCGCCGCCGCGAGTACGTTCGAGACGGTGGCATGGTCGACAAAGTGATGGCCGACTTCGGCGGCTGGCGCGGTATCGCAGCGACCGACGCAGGGCGCGCGCACCACGCGAATGCCGGGGCCGGCTCTGTCCTGCAATTCATGCAACAGTTTTTCCGCGCCCAGCATCGCGCAGGTCAGCGAATCGCAGACGCGAATGGTCAGCGGCGCAATATCCGGCTCGCCTTCCTTCACGATGTCGAAATGCGCATAGAAGGTCGCGGTCTCGAACACTTCGGCAAACGACAGTTTCATCTCGTCCGCGAGGGCGGCGAGATGGCCTGCGGAAATCTGGTGATACTTGTCCTGGATCAGATGCAGATGTTCGATCAGGAGATCGCGCTGCCGCGACCGGTCGCCGAGCAGCTGTTCGATCTCGTGCGCGGCGGTCGGATCGACCTGGCGGCCCTTCGGCGTCGCCTTGGCCCGCTTCCGCCCAGCGCCGGGGTGCTCGAACGAGCGCACTTTCTGCACGTCTTGAACCATGGAAAACGTCTCGTTCCTGCCTGTATGTTTCCGCGATCATAAATCGTGGCATGCCAGATGCCAAGAGAATTGTCGCGTTTTGATAAGCATTTAAGGCGACACGTCCGGCGCGGTCATGCCGCTCGCCGCCCGGACGAGGCTTCGCGTCGAAGCCATCTTTTCGATCAGCGAATGAGAACTGGAATCGATCCAAAGATCAATAAAGCCGTCTCATGTTGCGATAGCGAAAGCGTATCGATCTGGCTTTGCGATCGGTCGATACGGATTCAAAATGACCCGTCTTAGGTTTCGCCGTTCGCCTTTTCGATCAGGAATACGATTCGGGTCTCCGCGCGCTCCGTGATCTCGACCTTGTCACCGGTTTCGCGGATCAGATTCGGGATATCGATCACCGACAGCGGAT
Source organism: Bradyrhizobium sp. AUGA SZCCT0431 (assembly GCF_018131065.1). Classification (NCBI taxonomy): domain Bacteria; kingdom Pseudomonadati; phylum Pseudomonadota; class Alphaproteobacteria; order Hyphomicrobiales; family Nitrobacteraceae; genus Bradyrhizobium; species Bradyrhizobium sp. AUGA SZCCT0431. The sequence goes on from NZ_JAFCLR010000030.1 coordinate 20,463, forward strand.
CGGTGCAGTGGACTTCAAGCCGCTCGCCAGGTTTGACCGACTTCAGCGCCTTGCGCGTCTTCAGCGCCGGCAGCGGACATTTGAGGCCGGTGAGATCGAGCTTTGTCGTGGTCATTCCGGGAACATGGCGAGGCGGATGCGCATCGTCAATGAGCCTTCAGATCAAGCTTGCATAGGACAGGAAGCCGACGGTCTGGCCAGGCTCGACAAGCGTGATCTCTTCGCCGAGTTCGACAAGCCCGTCGGTGTCGACCAGCGAGGACAACAGCCCCGCACCCTCGCGCGGAAACTTCACCGCTTCGAGCGCACCATCCCCGGCCTTGCGCAGGGTGACGCGGACGTATTCGCGGCGGGCGATTTTCTTCTTGTAGGCAAAGGCGGCGCGAACCGGCATCGGCGCCAGTTTCTGTTGCCGCGCTCCCGATAAGGCCAGGATCGTCGGCCGCACCACGTGAGCGAAGGTGACAAAACTCGCCACTGGATTGCCCGGCAGGCCGATGAACGGTGTGCCGCCGATGATCCCCATCGCCACGGGACGTCCCGGCTTGATCGCCATTCGCCACAGCACGAGCGAGCCTACGCTTTCGACGCTGGCCTTGACGTGATCTTCTTCGCCGGTCGATACGCCGCCGGTGGTGAGGATCAGATCATGGGCGCTGGCGACGTTCTTTAGGGCGGCAGCGAGCGCGGTGGGCTCGTCTCTGAGGATGCCGAGGTCGCTGACCTCGCAGCCGAGCCGCGCCAGCATCGCCATCAGCATGAAACGGTTGCTGTCGAACAGTTGCGCCGCCGCGCGTGGCTCGCCCGGCGAAACCAGCTCATTGCCGGTGGAGAACACCGCGACGCGGATGCGCCTGTTGACGCCAAGTTCTGTCAGGCCGAAGGCGGCGGCCAGCGCCACATCCTGCGGCCGCAGTCTTTGTCCGGCCTTCAATGCCGCCTGGCCTAACGGGATATCCTCGCCCGCCGGGCGCACATTGGCGCCGGGCTTCAGCCCCGCCGGAAGCACCACCTTGCCGTCGTCGAGGCGGACGTCTTCCTGCATGAACACGGTGTCGGCACCGTCAGGCATCGGCGCGCCGGTAAAGATCCGCACCGCCTCGCGCGGCTTGATCGGCGCGCCTGCGGAAGCGCCGGCCTGAACGCGGCCGGCCACGGCAAACGCCTGCTCTTTGTCTTTGGGCAGATCGCGGCTCGACACCGCGTAGCCGTCGACCGCGGAATTGGTGAAGGGCGGCAGCGGCAGCGGCGCCGAAACATCCTGCGCAAGCACGCGTCCGTCGGCCTTGGCGAGCGCGACGGTCTCGACCTCCTGCACGGCCGTGACCCGCGCTGCAATGATGCCGACGGCCTCATCGACCGACATCATCGGACCGCCGAAGGCAAAGCAATCGTCGGACAATTGCGCCATCGCGAGTTAGCTCTCCGCTTCGCTCTTTGCCAGCACCTCTTCGACCGATATCGCCGAGCGCAGCATCATCGCGGCAATTGCCTCGATATCATCGAGATGGGCGGTGGGCAGCCTGGTTTCAACTGCGGTATCGGTGGCGATGCCGACCACGCCGGGATCGTCGGGGAACAAAAACGGCTTGCCGTTGGCCGCGCGGAAAACCTCGATCTTGCGGTGCGGCTCGCGCTTGAAGCCCTCGATGACGACGAGATCGACCCGCGACATTTTGGTCAATAACTCCGGCAGCCGCGGCTCTTCGGCGCCGCGCAGTTCATGCATCAGGGCCCAGCGCCGCGCGGAAGACACCAAAACCTCGGTGGCGCCGGCTTCGCGATGGCGCCAGGAATCCTTGCCGGGAATATCGACGTCGAAGGCGTGATGGGCGTGCTTGATCACGGAAACCCGCAGGCCGTCTTTCAGCAAATGCGGGATCACCCGCGCCAGCAAGGTGGTCTTGCCGGCGCCGCTCCACCCCGCGAGGCCAATCACTTTCATCCTGTTCTCCGCACCCTAGCCGGAACCGGGCTGGGCTTTCTCCTGAGGTGCTTTATATCGGGTGGCGGATAAAGTCATGCTAACCTGCGGAAATGATGAAGATCGATAAAGCCCCCGTCCCCCTGATCGTGCCCAATCCTGATGATCCCAGGCTGACCGAGCGCGTCACCGGGACCGACCAGACCGGCGCCACGGTCGAAATCAGGGTGCCGGTGGAGCGGCCGCTGACGCTGTATTTGAACGCGCAGGAGATCGTCACCATGATGACGATCGGTGACTACCCGGAGTACCTCGCGCTCGGGTATCTGTTGAACCAGAACATGCTGAAATATGACGACGTCGTCACCGAGGTCGAGTATGACGACGACCTGCAGGTGGTGGTGGTGCGCACCGAGCACCACACCAATTTCGAAGCCAAGCTGAAGAAACGCACGCAGACCTCAGGCTGCGCGCAGGGCACCGCATTCGGCGACCTGCTGGAGGCCGTGGAAAGCGTCGCACTGCCGAAGGCGGAGCTGCGCACCTCCTGGCTCTACGAGATGACGCATGCGATCAACACCATGCCCTCGCTCTATCTCGAGGCCGGCGCGATCCATGGCTGTGTGCTGTGCAAGGAGGGCACGCCGGTCTGCTACACCGAGGATGTCGGCCGCCACAACGCCGTCGACAAGATCGCAGGCTGGATCTATCGCCACGGCGTCGATCCCGGCGACAAGATTCTCTACACCACGGGCCGGCTGACCTCCGAAATGGTGATCAAGACGGTGCGGATGGGAATTCCCATCCTGGTATCGCGCTCGGGCTTTACGGCATGGGGCGTCGAGCTGGCGCGGCAGGTCGGGCTGACGCTGGTCGGGCGCACGCGGGGCAAGCGGTTCATCGCGCTGTCAGGCCAGGAGCGCATCGTGTTCGACCAGAATCTGTCCTTTGTCGAAGAGGAATCGGCGCGGCACAAGCGCAAGGGCGAAGACCGTGACGAGTGAAGCGACGGCAAGAGCCGCGCTGGCGGTACCGGGGGTGTTGCTTGCCGGCGGCCTGGCGCGGCGGATGGGCGGCGGCGACAAGCCGATGCGCACAATCGGCGGCCGCACCATCCTCGACCGCGTCATCGCGCGGCTGCAGCCACAATGCGACGGGCTCATTCTCAATGCCAATGGCGATCCCGCGCGCTTTGCCGCGTTCGGGCTGCCGGTGATCGCGGACGGCGTCGCCGATTTTCCCGGACCGCTGGCCGGCATTCTCGCCGCGCTGGATTGGGCCGCGGCCAACCGGCCGGAGGTCAAGTGGGTGCTGAGCGCCGCGGCCGACTGCCCGTTCCTGCCGCGGGACCTGGTTTCGCGTCTCGTCGGGGCAATGCGCGATGAGAACGCGGAGCTTGCGGTCGCGGCTTCCGACGGCCAGTCGCATCCGGTGATCGGCCTGTGGAGCGTGGCTCTGCGCGAACAACTCCGCCACGCGCTTGTCGTCGAAGACGTCAGGAAGATCGACCGCTGGACCGCGCGCTACCGCCTCACCACCGTGACCTGGCCGGTCGAGCCGATCGACCCGTTTTTCAACGCCAACACCATGGATGACATCGCCGAAGCGGAACGGCTGGCGGCGCTGGATGGGGGTTGATTCAACTCTCTCCGTCGTCGTCCCGGCGAAGGCCGGGACCCATAACCACAGGACGTTGTGAGTTAAGACAAGGCATCAACCACCGCCATTCATCAGCCGAGCCGCGGCGTATGGGTCCCGGCCTTCGCCGGGACGACGATGGGGCGCGGCCCTGTATGAATTCACGCCGCCAGCGGCACGGTCCAGGCGTCGTAGCCATAGACCCAATCGGTATCGGTCTTTCCGCTGAGCCAGGTATTGGTCCGCGAGGTCTGCTGAATCCGCGCGGTTCGCGCCTTGCGGGTTGCCTCAAATCTTCGAAACGCATTCGGTACGCCCTCGCGCTCGACGCCGTCGAGGCAGCGCGACAGCACGGCGGCGTCCTCGATCGCCATCGCCGCCCCCTGCGCCATATAGGGCGTCATCGGATGGCAGGCGTCGCCGAGCAGCGTCACGTTGCCTTCGCCCCAGCGCTCCAGCGCATTGCGATCGACGATCGCCCATTTGTGCACGTCCGGACACGCCGCCAGCACCTGCTCGACCTGGCGATCGAAGCCTGCAAAAGCCTTGCGCAATTCCCTGACGTCGCCCTTGGCCGACCAGGACTCGATCCGGAACTCCGGCTCCGGCTGGCTGGTGACGAGATAGATTTCGCTGCGGTCCGGCTTGACGTAGTAGATGACGATGTGCCGGTCCTCGCCCCACCATTTGGTGCAATCGTCGATTTTTTGGCCGCCGAGCAGTGCTGCGGGATAGGTCGTGCGGTAGGCGATACGCCCGGTGAAGTGCACCGGCGAAGTATCGAACAAGATGTCTCGGACGACAGAGTGAATACCATCAGCGCCGATGACGGCGTCGGCGATCGCGACCTCGCCATTGGCAAACGAAAGCCGGACGCCGTCGCTGATCTCGTCGAGTCCGACCAGTTTGTGGCTCAACTTGACGCATTCATCGGGAACGGCGCTCGCCAGCGCCGCATGCAAATCGCCACGATGCGCCAGCAGATAGGGCGCGCCAAATTTTTGCTCGGCGCTCTCGCCAAAGATCATGTCGAATTTGACTTCGCCGGTCTTCCAATCCCGGTTGTTCCAGGAGCGTGGATAGAAGGATTGGCTGCGCAATCTTTGTTCGAGCCCCAACCCGCGCAGCACCTTCATGGCGTTGCAGCCGATCTGGATGCCGGCCCCGAGGCGCGCGAATTGCGAGGCCTGCTCATAGACGGTGACGTCGATGCCGACCCGGCGCAGCGCCGCTGATGATGCGAGGCCGCCCATGCCCGCGCCAACAATCGCCACCGACAGAGGTCTTGCCATCGCCTCCCCGCCATTTCAGGCCGGTCGAAACCCGGCTCTTTCCAGCGCCGCGCGGCCTTCTTCCGACGCCAGCGCGTCGAGAAAGGCCTGCACCGCCGCCCGCTGCTTGCGCGCCGACACCAGCGCGAAATCATAATGCTCTTCGGCAAAGGGAATGAAACCCAGGTCGGACGCATGGGCCACCGGCGCGATGGTCATGCCCCAGTCGGCGCGATGCTGCGCCACCGCGGCGGCGACCGCGTTATGCGAGCGCGGCTGATTCCAGTAACCGTCGGGCTTGGCGCCCGCCAGCAGCCGGTCGATCAGGATGCGCGTGCCGGCGCCCTGGTTGCGGTTGACCATGATGCAGGCGGGATCGGCGAGCGCCGCGCGCACCGCGGCCTCGGCGCCCAGGCCCTCGAAGCGCGCATCGCCCTTGCGGAACACGATGCCCTGCATCCGCCGCCAGCCCGGCACCAGTTCGAGGCCGTCGGTGAGATAGGGCGTGTTATAGGTCTCGGTCTTGTCATCGAACAGATGGATCGGCGCAAAATCGCATTCGCCGCGCCTGGCCGCCGCCAATCCGCCTAGGCTGCCGACCGCGATCGATCGCACCGAAAGCCCGGCGCGCGCCAGCGGCGCGGTGACGAGATCGAGCCCGGTGCAGTGGCTGCCGACGATCACGAGATCAGGCACCCGCACATGCGGCGTGAACAGCGTCACTTCGGCATCAGTGCCTGCCGGCATCTGGTCGGCCAGCGCATCGATGCGCAGAAAACCATCGGCCTGCGCGAATGAGGTGATCGCACCCGAGCCCTTGCCGGTGGGATAGGCGATCAAGCCATCAGCCCCTTCGACCAGCGAGACCATGACGAATTCGGTGCGGCCCAGTTCGGAGGCGATCCGCACCGGAATTCTGGCGCTGACCTTGGCGTCCAAACGCGGCGGCAGGCCCGCCATCCGCCGCAGCACCGGCACGATCATGTCGTGGAACGTGAACATCGCCGAGGTCGGAAATCCCGGCAGGATCACCACCGGCTTGCCGTCGCAGACCGCCAGACACAGCGGCTTGCCCGGCTTCAGCGCGACGCCATGCGCAACGATGCCGGGCTTGCCGAGCCGCGCAATGATGCGGTGGGTCACATCGCCGGCACCTTTCGAGGTGCCGCCCGACAGCACCAGCATGTCGCTGATTTGCAGCGCGCTGCGCATCGCAGACTCAAGCTGCGCCTCGTCGTCGGGAACCGCGCCCAGAAATATCGCCTCGCCGCCGTTCTCCGATATCGCCGCGGTGACGATCGCGCCATTGGTGTCGTAGATCGCGGCCGGGCGCAGCGGCGAACCCGGCTGCACCAGCTCATCGCCGGTCGAGATAATTGCGACGCGCAGCGGGCGCGCGACGGCGACTTGCGCGATACCGCAGGCCGCCAGCATCCCGATCTCGCGCGAGCCAATAATAGTGCCGGCGCGCAGCAGCACCTCGCCGCGCGCGATGTCGGAGCCCGCATAGGAGACGAACTGACCGGGCGAAGCGGCGCGGCGAATTTCGATCGCGCGGGTTCCCGCCGGCTGGGTGTGCTCGACCATCACGATGGCATCGGCGCCGCGCGGCACCGGGCCGCCGGTCGCAATGGAAGTCGCGGTTCCCGACAGCACCGGCCGCGTCGGCGCGGTGCCGCAGGCGATCACCTCGTCGTTCAGCATCATCCGCACCGGCGTTGTTTCGCCGGCGGAAGCGAGATCGGCGGAACGCACCGCAAAACCATCGACGTTGGATCGATCGAACGGCGGTACATCGATCGGTGCGACGATATCTTCGGCCAACGCGCAGCCGAGTGCATCCGCGAGCGCCCACCGCTCGCTGGGCACCGCGCGCGGAAACAGCGCGGCTTCAAACCGCGCCAACGCTTCCTCGCGCGACAGGATGATCAAGAACTGGTCCTGATCGACGGGTTCACGGTCTTTCGGCGAGGGTGTACGGGTCATGCCGGCATCCATATCATTCCCGCAGCATATAGCCATCGACGCCGCTGCCTGCAGCAAATCCTTCCGCGCCGCCCGGTACGGTTAACCAAGCCTCGGCGCGGGCGATCGCATCGAGCGACAGGTCCCCGACCGCCAGCGTCACCCAGGCTCCCGCTTTTCGCTCCAGCAGCACGACTTCCGCAATGCCAACCGCGGAGGCGATCTTGCGCGCCAGCGGCAGATTGAGCGTCTTGCGCGGCCGCCGCCCCGACAGCCGGTCGAGTGCGGGCAGCGCCAGCGTCCACCACGCCGCAAACGCCTGATCGGGCGCGCCCGGCAGCACGACCACGGGCGTCGTGCCGATGCGGCCCACTGCCGAGGTCCGGCCGGGCTGCACGGCGATGCCATGGGCGATGACTTCGCCGCATCGGGCCAATGCCGACACCGTCGCATCAGTGCGACCGACGCCGCTGCCGCCGACAATCAGCAGCAGATCGCATGCGCCGACGTCGATCGCCGCGGCAACCGACGCGGCGTCGCGACCGGCCGCGGTAACGAACACCACATCGGCGCCGGCGGTGCGCGCGCTCTCCGCAATCAGCTCCGACGTCACCGAGCCGCCGGGCAAATTGACGATGCGCAGGCGCGGACGGCGCACCTTCAGCCGCGCTATTCCCGCCGCTCGCGCGATCATGAGGTCACGTGCCAGCACGCGCCGCCCGGCCTCGACCACACTGCTGCCTGCGGCAATGTCACCACCGGCCCGGCGCACACCCTGCCCCGGGATCGCTTCCGCCAGCACCTGCGGCATCGGGCCTGATAGCTCGATAGAATCGGCATCAAGCACGCAATCGCAGCCGCCGGGCATCGCATCACCCACTTCGACCCAGACCGGCAACGCCGCCAAAGGCAATGGCGAATAGGACGACGCGCCGACGAGATCACGGGCGCGCAGCGCAAAGCCGTCGCTGGCGGCGATGTCGTGCGGCGGCAGTGCACCGGATGGCGGCATGTCGGCGGCGATACAACGCAGCGCCTGCGCTACCGGCAGTTCCGACGGAGTTACCGGCTCGACGCCGTTCAACAGGGCGGCGAGCGCCACATCGAGCGGCGTAAGTGAAGTCGGCAGGCGCTGGTTCGGGGTCATGGCCCGCTATGCCCTGAATCGGGCCGGAAATAAACAGAACCCGATACCGCTGGCGGTCCGGCCCCTCCTTCCGGCCAAGTTGACGACGGCCCAAATTAGTTGCAATTGGGACCAATTGGCTTTAGTTGCAAATGGGACCAATTGGCGGAAACAACCGCCTGAAGACACACACGGCCAATGTGCCGATGCACAGGGAGAAGAGGGAATGCTCGTCAAAAACCTATCCATGCTTGGCGTGCTTGCCGCTGCGATGCTGGTATCATCAGCGGCGCTCGCGCAACTTTCCGATGACATCGTCAAGATCGGCGTTCTCACCGATATGAACGGCCCGGCGGCGACGCCGACCGGTCAGGGCTCGGTCACGGCCGCGCAGATGGCGATCGACGATTTCGGCGGCAAGGTGCTGGGCAAGCCGATCAGCCTGATTGTCGGCGACCATCAGCTGAAGCCGGATATCGGCGGCGGCATGGCGCGGCGCTGGTACGATGTCGACCAGGTCGACCTGATCGTCGACGTTCCGGTGTCGGCGGTCGGCCTTGCGGTACAGAACGTCGCCAACGAGAAGAAGAAGCTGTTCATCACACACTCGACCCTGGCCGCGGATTTCCACGGCAAATTCTGCTCACCCTATGCCATGCAGTGGGTGATCGACACCCGCTCGCTCGCGGCCGGCACCGCGCAGGCGGTGGTGAAGCGCGGCGGCAACAGCTGGTTCTTCATCACCGACGATTATGCGTTCGGCCACGCGCTCGAACGCGACGCCTCCGCCGTGGTCACCGCCAACGGCGGCAAGGTACTGGGTTCGGTGCGACCGCCGCTTGCGACCCCCGACCTGTCGTCCTTCGTGCTGCAGGCGCAGGCTTCCAAGGCCAAGATCATCGGCATCGCCGCCGGCCCGCCCAACAACATGAACGAGATCAAGACCGCCTCGGAGTTCGGCGTCTTGAAGGGCGGCCAGCAGATGGCGGCATTGCTGGCGCTGATCACCGACATTCATTCGCTCGGATTGCCGGCGGCGCAGGGCCTGCTGCTGACGACCTCGTTCTACTGGGACATGGACGACAAGACCCGCGAATGGTCGAAGCGCTATTTCGCCAAGATGAACCGGATGCCGACGATGTGGCAGGCCGGCGTCTATTCCTCGGTGACGTATTATCTCAACGCCATCAAGGAGGCGGGCACCGACGAGCCGCTGAAAGTGGCGGCGAAGATGCGCGAAAAGCCGATCGAGGATTTCTTCTCCCGCAACGGCAGGCTGCGCGAGGACAATCTGATGGTGCATGACCTCTGGCTGGTCGAGGTCAAGAAGCCGGAAGAATCGAAATATCCGTGGGACTATTACAAGATCCTGGCCAAGATCCCCGGCGACGAGGCGTTCGGGCCCATTGATCCGGCATGTTCGATGGCGAAGAAATAAGTCGACAGTCGTCTCGGCGATAGCGCGGCAATCAACAATGTCGTCCCGGCCTTGAGCCGGGACCCATAATCCCGGTCATCTGTTGTTGAGCAAAGCCGTTAACCACTGTGCTCAACAAAGACGGCCGCGGCGTATGGGTCCCGGCGTTCGCCGGGACGACGCGCTGAGAGAGCGGTGACTATTTCACCACCCCAACCTCGCGGAAATATCTCAGCACGCCCGGGTGGATCAGCCCGACGCTCGGCGCAGCCGCGGCCGTGTTTGCCGCGGTGGTCTCACAGGCCTGCGGCAGCTTCTTGCACAACGCCCCCTCCGCGCCGTGCAGCGTCTTCGCCAGCCGATAGGCAACGTCATCCGGCAGGCTTTCGCGCGCGAGGACAAAACTCCAGGAGCCGATCGAATCGATCGCCGCCGGCTGGTTCGGGTAGCTGTTGGCGGGCACCGTCAACGGCTTGAGAAAGGTATGCTTGGCGCGGACCTTGGCGATCTCGCCGGCGTCGGGCGCGATGAAGCGGGCGCCGCCGGGGCTTTCCGCCATGCTCTTGAAGCCGGGCCAGCCGATGCCCGCGCCCCATAGCGCCGCGGCACGGCCGTCCTGCACCATGGCCGGACCGTCGCCGGCGCGGTCGAGATAGATCGACTTGAAATCCTCGTCCTGCTTCAGCCCGATGCCGTCGAGCATGTAGCGCGACAGGATCGGCAGACCCGAGCCCCTGGCGCCGAACGCCACGGGCTGGCCGACGAGATCGCGAATGGTCTTGTAGGGGCTGTCGGCGCGCACCACGAACATGCCCGGGCTGGAATACATCGCGGTCAGGATCTTCAGCTTGGTCGGCGCCCGCCCGATGCCCATGAAGGCCTCGTAGGAAGGCTCCCCGGCCACCAGCGCGATATCGAGCCCGTCCGTCTCGAGCAGCGGAATGTTCTCGCTGCTGCCCTTGGTGTTGCGCGGCTCGATCGACAGCGTCGGATCGGCGGCGTTCATGACTTCCGCGAACGCATTGCCATAGACCGGAAAGCCGCCGCCCGGCGTCGCGGTTCCAAGACTAATCGGGGCACTGATTGCTGTTTTTGTAATGGCCTTGCCTCCATCTTGCGCCGCAGCGCCGCCCGCCAGCAGAACAACGCCGGCGCAGACGATATGAGCGAGTTTCATGTTTGGCCTCAAGCGTGTTTCCGCAGCTTGGCTGATCAACGCGAGCGGAGGTTGTAGGCAATTTCTCAATTGTATGAAAGCATGAATGCAACAGGCGCTGATGGCCTGATTGGCGACAACGATAGATGGGGGAGGCCATGTTCTCATTTCTGCGCGCAACCATGTTCAGTCTGGTCTGTCTGACGGGCCTTGCGACCGGCGCCGCCCCATCGTCCGCCGCCGACTATCCGACCCGCCCGGTGAAATGGCTGATCGGCTTCACCGCCGGTGGCCCGGTCGATACCGTGGCGCGCATCATGGCGCAGTGGCTGTCGGAGCATTTCGGCCAGCAGTTCGTCGTGGAAAATCGCGCCGGCTCCGGCGGCAACATCGCCGCGGCCGCGGCGATCAACTCGCCGCCGGACGGCTACACGCTCCTGTTCGTGGCGCCCAACAACGCGATCTCGACATCGCTCTACAAGAAGCTGCCTTACGATTTCATCCGCGACACGGTGCCGGTCGCCAGTATCATGCAGCTCACCAACATGATGGTGGTGCCGATGTCGCTGCCGGTCAAAACCGTCCAGGAGTTCATCGACTACTGCAAGGCCAATCCCGGCAAGGTCTCTTATGCCTCGTCCGGCAACGGCACCTCGGTCCACATGTCGGCGGAACTGTTCAAGGCGCTGACCAAGGTCGAGATGACGCATGTGCCCTATCGTGGCTCATCGGCCGCGATGCCCGATCTGATTTCCAACAAGGTGCAGGTGCTGTTCGACAACCTGCCGTCGGCGCTGGAACAAGTGCGCGGCGGCACGCTGCGCGGGCTCGGCGTCACCTCGCCGAAGCGCTGGCCAAGTGTGCCGGAGTTTCCGGCCGTGGCCGAAACCGTGCCGGGATTCGAATCGGTCGGCTTCTACGGCATCTCCGCGCCCAAGGGCACGCCGCCGGAAATCATCGAAATTCTCAACAAGGCGGTCGACGTTGCGCTGAAGGACCCGAAGCTGGTGGCGCGGCTCGCCGACGTCGGCGGCGTCCCAAAGCCGATGTCCCCTGTCGAATTCGGCAAGCTCGTCGCCGATGAGACCGAGAAATGGCGCAAAGTGGTGGAATTTGCCGGCGTTTCGGTGGATTAAACCCGGCATTGCGGGATTGCGATCACCCCTGTAAACGATGCCCGCACCGTTGCCGGCCGCCTCAAACGGCCGCTCGCGGCGGGGCCTGTAGCTCAATGGTTAGAGCCGGCCGCTCATAACGGTCTGGTTGCAGGTTCGAGTCCTGCCGGGCCCACCAGCCTTTCGCTCGCTTCGCGAGCTACGGCTAGGCAAGCCAGCCTGCGACCTCTCCGAGCGAAGTGAGCGAAGGCTGCCTCGCCGAAGCCCACTCGGGCGAAGGCGGGCGCGGCCGCGCTTCCTGTCAGCTCGCCTTTTCCTTCACATATCGACCGGGTGCAGATTCGCCCGGAGGATAGAGGTTGCTGCCGAGTTGCGTTCGCGCCGGCAGTTGCTCTTCCGCCTGCGGCTTGAGCCAGGCAATCCAGTCGTTCCACCAGCTGCCGGGCTTTTCATCGGCGCCAGCCAGCCAGGTCGCCGGGTCGTCGCATCGATCGGTCGACACCCAATAGCTTCGCTTGTTCTTCGACGCCGGATTGATCACACCGGCGATATGTCCGCTCGCACCGAGCACGAAACGCGTGTCGCCGCCGAACAGGCCTGTTGTACGATAGGCGGATCGCCACGGCACGATATGGTCCTCGACGGTCGCCAAGACATATGCCGGCAGGTCGACCCGCCCCAAATCGACTGACGTGTTGCACATCGTCAACCTGTTCGGTTCCCGAAGATTGTTCTCCAGGTACATGTTCCTGATATACCAGCAGTACATCGGTCCCGGCAGATTGGTTACGTCGGCATTCCAGAACAGGAGATCGAAACGCTCGGGCGATTTTCCTTTCAGATAATTATTGATCACGTTCGGCCATATCAGCTCCTTCGAGCGCAGGGTCTGGAACACGAATCCCAGTTCGGCGCCGCGGTAGACGCCACCATTCCCAATGGTCTGCTCACGCTGTCGCACGCTCTCCTCGTCCACGAATACGCCAAGATCACCCGGTTCGCGGAAATCGAGCATGGTCGTCAACAGAGTCACGCTGGCGACCGATTCGTCGCCCCGCGTCCGCAGGATAGCGAGCGCAGACGACAGGATGGTTCCCCCGACGCACCAGCCGACGACGTTGACCTTGTCGGCGCCGGAGATCGACCGGGCGATTTCGATGGCGCGCATGGCGCCATGCTCGACGTAATCATCCCATCCGAAATGCCCGCAAGAGGCATCCGGATTGCGCCAGGAAACGATGAACACCGTCATGCCGTGCTCGACCGCAAACCGGACGAAGGAATTGGCCGGCTGAAGGTCGAGAATGTAGAACTTGTTGATGCAGGGCGGCACGATCAGCAACGGCCGAACGGCCACCTGCTCCGTCGCCGGTTCATATTGAATCAGTTGGAACAGATCGTTCTCGAACACGACCGCGCCCCTGGATGCCGCGACGTCCTTTCCGACCTCGAATGCGCCCTCGTCCGTGATCGTCAGGCTGCCCCGGCCCAGATCCGACATCAAATTGTCGAGGCCTGCCTTGAGGCTTTGGCCTTCGGTGTCCGTCGCAAGCTTGATGACGTCAGGATTGGTGGCGAGAAAATTGGTCGGACTCATCGCCTCGACGAGTTGGCGCGTGAAGAAACGCAGCCGTTGCTTTTCCTTTTCGTCCAGATCCAACGCTTCGACGAAATCAGTGCAATAGCGCGAATTCAGCAGATAGCATTGCTTCAGCAGACTATGGAGCGAATTGTCCCGCCATTCCGTGGCGTTGAACCTGCGATCGCCGCGCGCCGGCTCGACGCTGCCTTCGCCCTGCACGCCTGCAGCCGATTTGATGACCTGTTCCGTGAGTTGGTACAGACGCATCAGGTGGTCAGCCTGCAATTCGGCGATCCGCCCCGATGAATTCAGCGTTGCGCCAAGGCCCACGCCGTCACGATCGCCGTTCGGTGTCCAGCCCAGCGACCGCCACAGGCTCGCGCCTGCCTTCATGAAACCTTCGACAAATTCGTCAGGCATATTGAATGGCCGATCCATCACTTACCCTCGCTCAGCAAGATTGAATGTTTCGTTCGTTTCCTCTTCGGGCAGCTTCTGTCTGGCGCCCTTCGCTCTCGTATGCGCCGAGAGCTTGTCAGCTATCCGGCCGGACCCGCGGCTTCGGCCGTCAAGCCTGTCCAGGGCGTCGCAATGGCCGCTTGTTGTCGTCAGGAGCCGGAGCGAACACTTGTCCCCTCCCTGATCCCGTCAACGTTGACGGAAAGGCGTTTGATCTTGTCGTACAGCGTCTGCTTCGGGATGCCCAAAAGCGTTGCCGTCGCCTGAACGTCGCCCTGCTTGCGCCGCAGCGCGTCCTCGATGATCGACCGCTCGATGTTCTCCAACTGTCGAGGCAGCGACACATCCGATGCACCCAGCCCGGGCTTGTTGATGGCCTTGCCGTCGAGCACGCCAAGCACGAAGCGATCGGCGACGTTACGGAGCTCCCGTACGTTTCCCGGCCACGAATAGGCCAGCAAGATGGACAGCGTCTGCTCGTCCAGTATCGGCGCGTCGCGCTCGAACCGTCTGGCGGCGTCGAGCGTGAAGTGCTCGAACAGCAGGGGAATGTCTTCGCGCCGCTCGCGAAGCGACGGCAGTTCGATGAATGCGACGCCAAGGCGATAGTAGAGATCGGCGCGAAACAGCCGCTTCTCGCTCAACTCGAGCAGATTCGTCTTGCTCGCCGCAACGACGCGGCAATCCACCGAGATCGGCTTGTTCGTTCCGACGCGTTCGATCGATCGATCCTGCAGCGACCGCAGCAACTTCACCTGCACGCTCAGCGGCATGCTCTCGATTTCGTCGAGGAACAGCGTTCCGCCATTCGCATATTCGATCTTGCCGATACGCTGACGGGTGGCACCGGTGAACGCCCCTACCTCATGGCCGAACAACTCGCTCTCGACCAGCGATTCGGGGAGGCCGCCGCAGTTCACCGCAACATAATGGCCGCCGCGTCGCCCGCTGTGATTGTGGAGACAGCGCGCAACCACATCCTTGCCGGTTCCGGTTTCGCCATAGATCGTGACGTCGACATTGGTCGCGGCCAATGTGGATACGAGCCTGCGCACTTCCAGTATCTGCGGCGACCGGCCCAGCAGGCTCGCCTCGATGCCCTGGCGGTCCGCAAGGACGGATCGCAACGCGCGCACTTCCAGGGTCAATCGTCTCTTTTCGGCCGCCCTGCGAACCACCGAAATGAGTCGCTCCGAGGAGCATGGCTTCTCGATGAAGTCGTAGGCGCCATCTCGCATCGCCTGCACGGCCATGGAAATATCGCCATGCCCGGTGATCAGGATCACCGGCAGATCCTGATCCAGCCGGCGCAGATCGGACAGCCATTCAAGGCCGCTCTTGCCGCGCAGGCGCACGTCGCAGACCACGACGAACGGCATGTCGGCACGGACGGACACGCTGGCGGTCTCGACCGAGGCGAACCCCGAGACGGAAAACCCGGCAAGTTCAAGCGCCTGAACGCCGCCGATCCGGACATCGTTGTCGTCCTCGACGTAGATCACGCCGATCGATTGGTCATCGCTCATGCGAAACCTCCGATGTGCCAGCCAATGGAAGGGTCACTGCAAATTCGGCGCCGCATGGCGTCAGGTTTCGTGCGCGCAGTTCGCCGCCAAAGGAGTGAGCGATGTGGTTGGAGAGCATCAGACCAAGACCGAGCCCTTTTCCCGCAGGCTTGGTCGTCACAAAAGGTTCGAACATGCGCTGCAGGACATCGGGCGCGATTGCAGGACCGCTGTTGCTGATGACGATGCGGCAGCGCGCGGCCTGCCCCTGTTCCCGGCTCGCGCGGATCAGGATCGACTTCCGGTCGGCGCTCTCCACGGCGTCCAGCGCATTCGCCACGATGTTGCACAACAGCTGCTCAAGCCGCGTCTGATCGGCGACGACGCAGATATTCGCGTCAACGTCGGTTACGACGGTCACTCCCCCTTCCTTGACGCGCCCGGCGAGTATCTTGAGCGATTCGGCCACGGCATGTTCGACGGAGACCGCGTCAAGCGGGCTGCTCGACTTGTATGCGAAAATCCGCAGCTGACCGGTCAGGCGTCCGAGCCGGCGCACCAATTCGCCAATCCGGGTCAGATTTCCGCGGGCATCGCCGATCGACCCGCGGTCGACGAGCAGAACCGCATTGTCGGCGGCCGTCTGCAGGGCGGCCAGAGGCTGGTTCAGTTCATGCACGATTCCGGCCGACATCTGGCCGAGGGCGGCGAGCTTGCCGGCATGGACCAAATCATCCTGCGCGGCCCGCAGTTCGGCGGTTCGTTCCTGCACCCTGATCTCGAGCATGTCGTTCGCCGCCTGCAACGCCGTCTGGTTGGCCAGGCGTTGCTTGATCGCTCGCCTGCGCTGCTCGACCAGACCAGCCGCCAGCAACGCAACGATGCAGGCGAGACCCGACATCGCGCCGATGATCAGCGCGGTCTGCCGCGTCGGCGCCTCATCGTCGAGCAGGACCAGCTTCCACAGACCGCGGTTGATTGGCCGTTCGCTGAGGGTGTAGGCAGCGCCGTTTTCTGCGGTGATTCGTGCAGCGCCGTCCGAGATCTGAGCGAGAAAGGTCCATCCGAGCGGCGTCAGCTCGTGGTTTCCGTATGGCTTCGATCGCGAAATCTCATCGCGCATCTGAAGCGACAGCGGCTCCATTGGATGAAAGCGCCACTCGTCGCGAGAGGAAAGTATCGTGACCCGGCGCTCGTCGAGCAGAAGAATATCGCTGTCAATGTCGCGCCATCCGCGCTCGAACGAATCGAGGTTGACCTTGACGGTGGCAACGCCCCTCGTCTCCCCGCCGTCCTTCAGGGCATAGGAGAGATAGTAGCCGGCGCGCGCGCTGGTAATGCCGACGCCGAAGAACGCCCCTCGACCTTTCGAGAGAGCCTCGCTGACATAGGGACGGTACGACAGGTTTTGGCCAAACGGTGTACCCGGCTGCTCGAAATCGGCCGCGGCCAGCGTATCGCCGGAGACGCCGAGGACGTAGAGATTTTCGGCTCCCGCAAGCAGATTGATCGACTTCAAGTACTGGCTGACGGTTTGCCGCAGTGCGGGATCGCCGGGCGCGCCGAGCAGCCGGAAGACGCTGGGGGACGTCTCGAGCAAGGACGGCAGGTATTCAAATCTTGAAAGATGACCGTCGAGCCGCGCGGCTTCCACCGCCAGCCGCTGCTGCGCGGCCGAGCGCAAATGGTGCAGTCCGCGCTCGAAAGCCACTGCATATCCGAGCCACGAAGCGGCTACGACCAGCGCGACAGCGATTGCTCCGCGCACAAGCCAACGCGTGGAACCGGGCGCCACCGAACTGATTTCGGGTCTCCCCTTGATGTTCATCAGCGATGGAAGGTCCGTCATCTCGGGAACCAGACAAATCCGAGGAGCGCCGGCCACGACGGACGACCGCTCATGCATAGTCTAACTCTATGGTCTTGCCCCGGAATACGCGATAGGAAAATCCGGTGTAGGCAATAATGACAGGCAGCGTGACGCAAACACCGATCAGGATGACCTTGAGCGATTCGGGGCTGCTGGCGGCTTGCCAGACGGTGAGCCTGTCGATCACCACGAAGGGATAGATGCTGTAGCTGAGGCCGAGGAAGCTCAGGAAGAAGACGAGCACCAGCAATGCGAACGGCAGCCAGCACAGGCTGCCGCGTACGGCCGGCGACCCGAGCAGGAGGCGCGCCGTCAGCAGCGCAATGCCCGTCGTGATCGGGATCGACGCCACCGCAATCATCGCCGGCAAGGTAAACCACCTGACACGAACCGTCTCGCTGATCCACGGCGTTGCCATCGAGATCAGTATCAAGCCCACGACCACGGGCGGCCAGGCGATCTTGCTCCACTCGATCGCCTTGTCCTGGAGCTGGCCGTCCGTCTTCATCACCAGCCACGTCGCGCCAAGCAGCGCGTATGCCATCGGCAACGCTATCGCAATGGCACCCGCAAAGATCGGATAGTTCCAGCCCTCGCCGAAGCCGCTGATGTAGCGACCGAGCATCCAGCCCTGGCACACCGACGCAAGCATTGACCCGGCGATGAACAGGCGGTCCCAAATCGCTTTCCGGCTGGCCTTGCCCTTGACCCTGAAATCGAAGGCTGCGCCGCGCAGGATCAGGCCAACCAGCATGAGAGCGGTCGGCAGGTACAGTTCCGACAGGACCAGCCCGTGCGCTTTGGGGAAAGCGACGAGGAGCAGGCCGACGCCGAGAACCAGCCAGGTTTCATTGGCATCCCAGAACGGACCGATGGACGCGACCATGGTGTCCCGCTCCTCGGGCGTCGCCCGATGCATCAGCATGCCGACCCCGAGATCATATCCGTCGCTCACGACGTAGACGAGCAGCGACACCCCCATCAACCCGATGAAGATCAGCGGGAGCAGTTCGTCGAACGACATCGAAATCATGCGAATTCTCCCCGGCGCTGATATTCCTGCGGGCCCTCCGCCTTGCCTTCCGATGTGATCATGCCCGGCTTCTTTTCCGATGTTTCCGACATGTGCTTCAGCACGCCGACATAGGCGACTAGCAGCGCCAGATAGACCGCAATGTAGATGCTGAGCGTCAGGGCAATGCTCGACGACGGAACACGAGAGGCGACGTCGCTGGTTCGAATGAGGCCGGCAACGATGAAGGGCTGGCGCCCGATCTCCGTGACGTACCATCCGGCGATGGTCGCAACCCAACCTGAAAAGGTCATCGCCGCGAACAGCTTCAGCATTGGCCGCGGCATCGGAGCGAAATCCCAGCCATCGCGCCAATGCCTCCACAAGCCGATCCAGCTGACCAGCAGCATCAGGATGCCGGTCCCCACCATGATCCGGAAACACCAGAACACCGGAAAAACCGGCGGATGGGCCGATGGAAACTCGTTCAGTCCCTTGATTTCGCCGTCAGCATCGTGCCGGAGGATCAGGCTCGCAAGTTTTGGCACGGCCAGCTCGAAACGGTTCGATCTCGTTGCATCGTCCGGGATCGCAAACAGGAGAAGCGGCGCTCCTCGCGTTGTTTCCCAAATACCTTCCATCGCCGCAATCTTCTGCGGCTGATGCCTGAGGGTATTGAGCCCGTGAAGGTCGCCGGCCACCATCTGTGCGGGCGTGGCCAAGGCGGCGAAAATCAGTCCCGTCCGCAGTACGCATGACGCGCTGGCCGTCGCGACACCCTTGAGGATCTGCCAGGCGCTGATCCCGATGAGCAGGAACGCGCAGGTCAGCGCGGATGCCAGCACCATATGGACGAAGCGATACGGGAAGGACGGATTGAAGATGATTTCCAGCCAGTTCTTGGCGTGAAACTGGCCATCGATGATTTCGTATCCCGCCGGCGTCTGCATCCAGGAATTGAGGGCAAGGATCCAGAATGCGCTCAGCATTGTGCCGAATGCGACCAGAAAGGTCGATCCAAGGTGAACCATCTCGCCGACGCGGCGGTGGCCGAACAACATCACGCCGAGAAAACCCGCTTCCAGAAAGAACGCGGTCAGCACTTCATAGCCGAGCAACGGGCCGGCGATATTGCCGACGCGCTCCATGTAGCCCGGCCAGTTGGTGCCGAACTGGAAGCTCATGGTAACGCCGCTGACGACCCCGAGCGCGAACGTCAGGGCGAATATTTTTGTCCAAAGCCGGTAGGCGCGCAGCCAATCCAGCTTCCGCTGCGGGTCGGTCGCGCGCAGGTGCTTCAGCCGAAAAAACAACAGAACCCAGCCCAGCGCGATCGAAATTGAGGGAAACAGAATGTGGAACGTGATATTGGCGGCGAACTGGATGCGCGCAAGGAACACAACGTCCATCAGGATCCCCTCCAGCTTCGGCGCAGCGCCTTCGCATCAATCAAGCTTGCATCGGTCGGCACGACATCCCTCGCGCTTGCGACCCGATATCAATGGAGCTTCACGTGCGGCTCGGTGCGCCGGGTGATCAGGCGGGCCAGCGTGTCGAGCGTCACCTTCACCGAACCGTGCAGCGCGTGTTCGTGCATCTTGTAGAGAGACAGGTACATCATCCTTGCGAAGATGCCTGCGAAGACAAGGTTGCCGCCCACGAGCGCTCCCATCATCGAGCCGACCGTGCTGAATTCGCCAAGCGAAACCAGGGATCCGAAGTCCCTGTATCGATAGGGCTTGAGCGGCTCGCCGCGCAGATACCGCGGAATTTGTGAGTACAGGTGAGAAGCCTGCTGGTGGGCCGCCTGCGCGCGAGGCGGCACATTGCCGCGCTCGCCCCACGAGCAGGCCGCGCAGTCACCGATGGCAAAGATGCCGTCGTCGCGCGTTGTCTGCAGCGTCGGCCGAACCACGAGCTGATTGATGCGATTGGTTTCGAGGCCGGCGATATCCTTCAGGAGATCGGGCGCCTTGACGCCCGCAGCCCAGACGATCAATTCGGCGGGAATCGTCCGGCCGTCCGTCAGGCTCACATGGTCGGACCCGACCTCGGAGACCTTGGCGCCGACCAGCACATTGACTCCGAGCTTGCCAAGCAACCTGTCCGTCTCTTTCGAAACCCGTTCGGGCAGTGCGGGCAACACCCGTTCGGCGGCTTCAATCAGCGTGATCCTGATGTCCTTTTGGGGATCGACCTGATCGAGGCCATACGCCACCACTTCGCGCGTTGTTCTGTGGAGCTCGGCCGCAAGTTCGACGCCGGTCGCACCGGCCCCGATGATTGCGACTTTCAACTGGTGCGCTCCCAGAGGCGCCGATTGGGCATGCGCGCGGATACATGCATTGACCATTCTTTCGTGGAACCGCCGTGCGTCCGACTGCGATTCGAGCTTGATCGCATGATCCACGACTCCGGGCGTGCCAAAGTCGTTGTTCTGGCTTCCGACGGCGACCACGAGGACGTCATAGTCAAAGGCCCGCTTCGGAGTAACCTCCCGGCCCTCGGCGTCGAAATACGACGCCACCTGCACCTGACGGCGATGTCGATCGATCCCGATCATCTCCCCGATCCGGTAGCGAAAGCCATGCCAGTAGGATTGCGCAAGATAATCGACTTCGTGGGCAGCGATATCCATGCTCCCGGCGGCAATTTCGTGCAGCTTCGGCTTCCACACGTGCGTGCGCTTTCGCTCGATCAGCGTGACGTCGAGCTTTCCCTTGCGTCCGTACTTGTCGCCCAGGCGCGTCGCAAGCTCCAATCCGCCGGCTCCGCCTCCGACGATCACGATGCGGGATTTTCCCAACTGTGGCTCACTCATGATGGCCTCGACCGATCAGTTCACAACTCGCCCAAACTCGTTCTCCCGATCAGGCTCTCTCGGAGACTGCGTCTGCGACCGCGACGGCAGCCATGTTCACGATTCGCCGGACCGTGGACGATGGCGTGAGAATGTGGGCCGGCCTTGCCGCGCCGAGCAGGATGCCGCCCACCGTCAGTCCCTGTCCCGCCGCCATCCTGAGCAGATTGTAGGAGATGTTGGCGGCGTCGAGATTCGGCATGACCAGCACATTCGCCGGGCCCACGAAACCGGAATCGGGAAACTCGTGATCAAGCACCGACTGCGACAGCGCGGCGTCCCCGCGCATCTCGCCTTCCACAGCCAGATCGGGCGATCGCTCGCGAATGATCGTGCGCGCCTCCCGCATCTTGTGCGCTTCCGGGACCGCGGAGCTGCCGAAGCTCGAATGCGACAACAGCGCCACCCTCGGCGTGACACCAAACCGCCTCACCTCGGCCACCGCCAGCAATGCAATGTCGGCAACCTGCTCGGCGGTCGGGTTGAGGTTGCAGTGGGTGTCGCAGATGAACAGCTGATGCTGCTGCAGAATGAGCATCTGCATCACAGCCAGCGTCCGCACGTTCTCCCGCGTCCCGATCACGTTGCGGATGGCTGCCAGGTGATCGGCAGTCCTTCCGATGACCCCGCACAGCATCGCATCGCCGATGCCTCTCTCGAGCAGGATCGATGCGAGCACCGTCGCGTTGCTCCGCGTCTCCGACAACGCCAGTCCGGCCGACACCCCGTCGCGTTTCCGGCGCGCATGGTAGACATCAGCACATTCGGAATAGACCTGCGCATCGTGCGGATCGATGATCTCGCAGTCTTTGCCCGGCGTAAGCCGGAGACCGAACGCCTTGATCCGCTCCTCGATCATCGACGGCCGACCAAGAAGCAGCGGCTTTGCAATCTGTTCGTCAACGACGACTTGTGCCGCGCGCAGCACGCGCTCGTCCTCGCCTTCCGCCAGCAGGAGAGACTTGCCGCTTCCCTTTGCCACGGAGAACACCGGCTGCATTGCGTTGCCGGATTGGTAGACGAAGCGGCTCAGCTGCTGGCGATAAGCTTCCATGTCGGTGATCGGGCGCTTCGCGACGCCGCTGTCGGCCGCGGCCATGGCCACCGCCGGCGCAACGACCTCGATGAGGCGCGGGTCAAGCGGCTTTGGAATCAGATAGTCGCGGCCGAAGCGAAGATTCTCCCCTTTGTACGCAGCAGCCACCACCTCGGGCACTTCCGCCATGGCCAGATCCGCCAGCGCACGGACCGTCGCGAGCTTCATCTCTTCGTTGATCGTGGTCGCTCCGCAGTCCAGCGCGCCCCTGAAGATGAATGGAAAGCACAGAACGTTGTTGATCTGGTTGGGGTAGTCCGATCGCCCCGTCCCGATGATCGCATCGGGGCGAACCGCCAGCGCGGCCTCCGGCATGATTTCGGGTATCGGGTTGGCCATGGCGAAGATCAGCGGATCTCGCGCCATCTTCTTGACCATGTCGGGCGTGAGCACGTTTCCGGCCGACAGGCCGAGAAAGATGTCGGCATCCCGGATAATCTGGTCCAGCTTTCGCGCGTCCGTCTTCACGGCATAGCGCGCCTTATTGTCGTCCATGCCTTCGGTGCGCCCGGCATAGACCACGCCCTTCGCATCGGTCACGATGATGCAATCCTGCGGCAATCCGAGGCTGACGATGAGATCGAGACAGGCCAGCGCCGCGGCGCCGGCACCGGAGCAAACCAGCTTGACGTCCGTGATGTCCTTCTTGACCAGCTTCAGGCCGTTGAGGATCGCCGCTGCCGCGATGATCGCGGTGCCGTGCTGGTCGTCGTGAAAGACCGGAATCTTCATGCGCTCGCGCAGCTTCTGTTCGATGTAGAAGCATTCCGGCGCCTTGATGTCCTCCAGGTTGATGCCGCCGAAGGTCGGTTCCATCCTGGCAATCGTCTCGATCAGCGCGTCAGGGTCCTCCTCGGCGAGTTCGATATCGAATACGTCGATCCCGGCGAACTTCTTGAACAGGCACGCCTTGCCTTCCATGACCGGCTTGCTGGCCAGCGGGCCGATATTGCCGAGACCAAGCACGGCGGTGCCGTTCGTGACGACAGCCACGAGGTTGCTGCGTGCGGTCAGTTCATCGGCCTGCAACGGGTCCTTGGCAATGGCCAGGCAAGGTTCGGCCACCCCGGGTGAATATGCGAGCGACAGATCACGCTGTGTTGCCATGGCCGTGGTCGGCACGACGGAAATCTTTCCAGGCCTCGGCAGGCGATGATATTCAAGAGCGGCTTCTCTCAGATTCTGATCCATCGTATTCCCCGATATTACCCTTGGTTCGAGAGGCGATGCCGCCCCTCCTGATCTTGCGCGGCCGGCAGCTTTCAGGCGCTTCCGCCACGGGCGCGCATCGATGCCATCCCTTCCTCGAAGCGCCGGCGCAGTATTTCGATCGTCTGCTTCTGGGACTCGGTCGCGGTCTCGGCGAGCTGGCGCATGTTGGCGAGAGCTTGCTCGAATCCCTGCCGGGCGATTTCAGTACGGCGGCCGGTTGCGGTCTCGTTGCTTGCCTCGGCAGCGATCGCCTTCATGGTTTCCTGGAAAACCTCGGTCTGCCGCGCCATCAGGTTTCGCCAGCTCTCATATGCCGAGCGGTTGACCTCGGTGAGCGCGTCGATGTTCTTCTTCTCCATATCGATCAGTGACATCATGTCGACGCCGCTGATCTGGCAGGATTCGATGAGCTTGGCGAAGTCGAACCCGGGAAGACCCCAATCGGCGCCACCAGGCATTGACTTGTTGTCGGACATGTTCCTCTCCTTCATTGGTCGTTGGTACAGTCATGGTCGCGATGCTTCCTCACGTCGATCAGGTGCGATCGGTGCGGGTCGTCCTTCGGCGTCGAGTGCGACGAATGTAAAGATGCCTTCCGTCACCTTGACGCGGTCGCCCAATCGGTGGCGCAGCGCCCAGGCCTCCAGGCGGACCGCCACCGACGTACGCCCCATACGCTCGGGCGCTGCGTAAACGCAGAGAACATCCCCGACATGGACCGGCTTGATGAAATGCATCGCCTCGATCGCTACCGTCGCGACGCGCCCCTGCGCGCGCTGGCCAGCATGGATGCCACCCGCAATATCCATCTGCGAAAGCACCCAGCCGCCGAAGATGTCGCCACTCGGATTTGCATCCGCGGGCATGGCGAGCGTTCGCGTCGTCAGATCCCCTTGTGGCTGCATCGACATGGCGGCTCACACCATGCTCTGGCCGCCGTTTGCGGATATCGTCGAGCCTGTGATGAAACCGGCATCATCAGATGCCAGGAACAGGACTGTACGCGCGATCTCGTGCGGCTCGCCCAACCGGCCGACCGGGATCTGGGGAAGGATGTTCTTGGCCACGACTTCCGGGTTGATCGCCTTGACCATCTCGGTGGCGATATAACCGGGACAGATCGTGTTGACGGTGATGCCGGAGCGAGCTCCCTCCTGGGCGAGCGCCTTCACGAAGCCCATGTCACCCGCCTTGGCGGCGGAGTAGTTGACCTGGCCCTTCTGGCCCTTCTGGCCGTTGATCGAGGAAATGCAGATCACGCGGCCGAACTTGCGCTCGCGCATTCCTTCCCACACCGGCCTCGTCATGTTGAACAGCGAGTTGAGGTTGGTGTTGATGACCGCATACCACTGGTCCGGCGTCATCTTGTGGAACATGCCGTCCTTGGTGATCCCGGCGTTGTTGACCAGCACATCCACCGGGCCCAGATCGGCCTCAACCTGCTTGAGACCTGCGACGCAGGCGTCGTAGCTCGACACATCCCATTTGTAGACGTTGATGCCGGTCTCGCCCTTGAATTTCGCGGCCGCCTCATCGTTGCCGGCATAGCTCGCAGCCACCTTGTAGCCGGCCGCCTTGAGCGCGATCGAGATCGCCTCGCCTATACCTCGCGTTCCACCGGTCACCACCGCAACTCTGGACATCGTCTCCTCCTGTTCCTGATCGGTTCAACTTGTATTTCTCGGCTCTCGAGAAGCCGTTGTCGTTCGCGGACGGCCTGTGCCGTCCGCATCTCGCTCCGGTCGCAACGACCGGTTCGCTGGCCTAGCGCTCGACTGTCAGGGCGACGCCCATGCCGCCACCGATGCAGAGGGTGGCAAGGCCTTTCTTGGCGCCTCGCTTCTGCATCTCGAACAGCAGCGTCGTCAGGACGCGCGCGCCGGATGCGCCGATCGGATGGCCGATGGCGATGGCGCCGCCGTTCACGTTGACGATCGACGGATCCCAACCCATATCCTTGTTGACGGCGATGGCCTGCGCCGCGAAGGCCTCATTGGCCTCGACGAGATCGAGATCCTTGACCTTCCATCCGGCCTTTTCGAGCGCCTTGCGCGACGCTGGAATTGGCCCCGATCCCATCACCGCGGGATCGACTCCCGCGGTCGCCCAGGAGACGATCTTCGCAAGCGGCGTGAGGCCGCGTTTGCTGGCTTCGTCGGCGCTCATCAACACCAGCGCGGCCGCGCCGTCGTTGAGACCGGAGGCATTGCCGGCGGTCACTGTGCCCTCCTTGTTGAAGGCGGGCTTCAGCTTCGCCAGCGCATCCAGGGTCGTGCCCGGACGAATATATTCGTCCTGGTCGACGACAACGTCGCCCTTCCTGGTCTTGACGGTGACGGGAATGATCTCGTCCTTGAACCTGCCGGCCTTCTGCGCGTCCTCGGCCTTGTTCTGCGAACTGGTGGCGAACGCGTCTTGCTCTTCCCGGGTGATCTGCCACCTGGCGGCGATGTTCTCCGCGGTGACTCCCATATGATAGCCGTGGAATGCATCCAGCAGCCCGTCCTTCAGCATGGAGTCGACGAACCTGGTGTCGCCCATCTTCGTACCGTTCCGCATGTGCGACAGATGCGGCGCCATCGACATCGACTCCATGCCGCCGGCGACGATGACCTTCGCATCGCCATTGGCGATCTGCTGCAAGCCGAGCGCCACCGAGCGCAGGCCCGAACCGCAAAGCTGGTTCATGCCCCACGCCGTCTTCTCCTGCGGAATGCCGGCCGCCATGGCGGCCTGCCGCGCAGGATTCTGCCCCTCGCCGCCGGATAGGACCTGGCCCAGGATCACTTCATCGACTTCTTCCGGCGAGACCTTGGCGCGCTCCAGCGCGCCCTTGATCGCCACAGCCCCGAGCTCGTGGGCGGTCAGCGAGCCGAACGCTCCATTGAAAGAGCCAACCGGCGTCCGCGCGGCGGATACAATCACTACATCAGTCATATTCAACTCCTCGTTTGGTGTTCCCTGCGCTTCCCAAGCCGTTGCCAAGCGCCGTAACAGGCTCCAGGCTGGCAGCCTCTGCCGTTTTCAAGGTCAAGCGACGACTGGCCGGGGCGCGCCTGCCTCTATCTCGTCATCCGCAATCTTTACGGACTCCGGATCGTCCGCTTCGGCATCGCGCTCTTGGTTTAGACGTTGATGGAGCACTGTTTCATCGAGTGCCCCTTCCCATTTGGCGACAACGACTGTCGCAACGCCATTTCCTATGAGGTTGGTGAGCGCGCGCGCCTCCGACATGAAGCGGTCAATGCCAAGGATCAAGGCGATGCTCGCGACCGGAATCGTCCCGACGGATGCAAGTGTTGCGGCTAGAACGATGAAGCCGGATCCCGTGACACCAGCGGCGCCCTTGGATGTTAGGAGCAGAACGCCAATGATCCCGAGCTCTTGCCAGATCGTTAGGGGCGTGTTCGTCGCCTGCGCCAGGAAGATCGCGGCCATTGTCAAGTAAATACAAGTGCCATCGAGGTTGAACGAATACCCGGTCGGAATAACCAATCCGACGACCGACTTTTCGCAGCCAAGATTTTCGGTCTTAGCGATCATGCGCGGCAGCACTGATTCCGACGACGAAGTGCCAAGCACGATCAGGAGTTCTTCCTTGATGTAACGGATGAACTTGAAGATCGAAAAGCCGCTAAGGGCAGCAACGGAGCCGAGCACGACGAAGACGAACAACAAGCATGTTACGTAAAACGCCAACATGAAGTTTGCCAGCGAGATCAGCGTCGCCACGCCATACTTGCCGATCGTGAACGCCATTGCGCCGAACGCTCCGATCGGCGCAACTTTCATGATGTAGCCCACGATCTTGAAGAACACGTGGCTCACGACATCAATCAGCCGCAGCACGCCCTCACCGTGTTGACCGAGAGCTTGCAGGCCAAATGCAAACAGGATTGCAAAGAACAACACCTGCAGGATTTCGCCATTGGCAAAAGCGCCGACGACGGTCGACGGGATAATGTCCATCAGAAACTGGACCGTACCCTGCTCCTTCGCTTTTGCGGTGAAAGCCGCGATCGATTTTGTGTCAACGGTCGACAGGTCGAGGTTCATGCCGACGCCAGGCTTCCACAAATTGATAACGATAAGCCCGATGATCAACGCAGCCGTCGTTAGCACTTCGAAATAGATCAATGCCTTCAAGCCAACACGTCCCACCTTTTTCATGTCGCGCATGCTGGCGATACCATGCACAACCGTGAAGAAGATGATCGGCGCGATAATCATTTTGATGCATTTGATAAACGCATCGCCGAGCGGCTTCATCTGCTCGCCAAGCTGAGGATAAAAATGGCCCAGTAATATGCCGGCTGTGATTGCAGCCAGAACCTGCACATAGAGGTGCTGATACCATTTTACGGAATGGTGACCGTCTGTCGTTGCTGCTGTTGCCATATCTTATTCCTTCCCTAAGGACTGTTTCTCAGTCTGAATGCACAACCCCAGGCGTAACCCTGCTGCGATACCAACTGACCGCGCCGCCATGAAGCGGAATGAAATTGTTGCGCATGATGTTGGAGGGGATCGTTTCCGCCGCCGCCGGATGAACTTCGACCAGCCGCTCGTTATTGGCGAACACTGTGTCGACGATGGCTGTGACCAGATCGTTGGGCAGATCCTTGTGCGCGACGGCAAAATTGAACAGGCCGACCGTGTCGTAACGGCGCCGCAAAGTCGGATACGAACCCGCGGCGACAACGGATGCGGAGAGTTCCGGCATCGTCAGGCGCAGCGTTGCGATCTCCTGCCGCGTAAGTGGGAGGTAACGCACCTTCGCCTTTCGCTCTATATCGATGAGCATCGGAACCGGTACGCCGGCGCCAACCGCGAGCGCATCGATGCTTCGCGCCAACGACTTCTCCGCGAGCTCCGCCCAATCGCCGTGAACTACGGTGGCCTCGATCTTCAGCGCCTTGAGGAACTCGGGAAAGTAGGCGGCGGTGGTGCCGCCCTCGGGCCCGACACCGATACGCTTGCCGGCGAAATCGGCAAACAGTTGAATCGGCGAGTCACTGAGCACCTGAAACTGAAACGGCGTATCATACATCGCGAACATGGCGCGCATGTTTCGGTATTGCCGCGCATCGGTCCAGGCAGCGCCGGCGTTCCAGGCTTGCAACGCCACACCCTGTGTGACGAAGGCCAGCTGAATTTCACCGGTCTCAAGCAGCTTGATATTCTCAATCGGGCCGCCAGTTGCTCGCGCCACCACCGCGATGCCGAGTTCTCGCGAGAGCAATCGAGCCAGCCCTTCACCATAGGCGTAATAAGTGCCGCCTTCCGATGCGGTGCCGAGCGTGAGCGACTGGGGCCAATGCGCCTCGGCCGCCGACGCCAATTTGGGCGGAAGCAGAACAAATGCGAGAACGATAAGAATTCGCCACGCTCTTGAAACCATGACTGCCTCCTTCATTTCAACCGCGCCCTTGTTCCGGCAATTGGTTGGCCTTCAGCGTCACTTCTTCTTTTGCGGTGGAAGGTCCGTGCAGTGGCCCTCGAACACCTCGGCGGCCATGCCGATGGACTCGCCGAGGGTCGGGTGCGGGTGAATGGTCTTGCCGATATCCGCCGGCTCGCAGCCCATCTCGATGGCAAGGCAGATTTCGCTGATCAGGTCGCCGGCATGCGTGCCGACGATGCCGCCGCCGATGATGCGGTGCATCGTGGTGTCGAACAGCAGCTTGGTAAAACCCTCGTCGCGACCATTGGCGATGGCGCGGCCAGAGGCCGCCCATGGAAACACCGCCTTGCCGACCTTGATACCCTCGGCCTTGCACTGCTCCTCGGTCTTGCCTGCCCAGGCGACTTCGGGATCGGTATAGGCGACGGAAGGAATCTGCCGGGCGTCGAAGTATGACTTCTCGCCATGCGCGACTTCCGCGGCCACATGGGCTTCATGCACCGCCTTGTGCGCCAGCATCGGCTGGCCGACGATGTCTCCGATTGCAAAGATATGCGCCACGTTGGTGCGCATCTGCTTATCGACG
Source organism: Bradyrhizobium sp. AUGA SZCCT0431 (assembly GCF_018131065.1). NCBI lineage: Bacteria > Pseudomonadati > Pseudomonadota > Alphaproteobacteria > Hyphomicrobiales > Nitrobacteraceae > Bradyrhizobium > Bradyrhizobium sp. AUGA SZCCT0431. The sequence continues at coordinate 49,661 of NZ_JAFCLR010000030.1, forward strand.
TCGATGAAGCCTCGCTCGGTCACGGCGATTCCGGCCTTTTCAGCGCCGATCTTCTTGCCGTTCGGGCTGCGGCCGACCGACACGAGAACGAGGTCATAGAGCTGCGGCTCGGCAGGCGCCTGCTCGCATTCGAACCTCACCTCGATCCCGGCTTCCGTCGCCTTCGCGCCCACGGTCTTGGTCTTCAGCATGACCTTGTCGAAACGACCCGCGTTCATTTTCTCCCAGACCTTGACCAGATCACGGTCGGCGCCCTGCATCAGGCCGTCGAGCATTTCGACCACGTCAATGCGTGCGCCGAGCGTCGAATAGACCGTCGCCATTTCGAGACCGATGATGCCGCCGCCGATCACCAGCATGCGCTTGGGGATCGACTTCAATTGCAGCGCGCCGGTCGAATCGACAATGCGCGGATCGTCGGGCAGAAACGGCAGTTTCACGGCCTCGCTGCCGGCGGCGATGATGGCGTTGGCGAACTTGACCGTCTTCTTGCCTCCGGCCGAGACAATCTCGATATGGTGTGGGTCGAGGAAGGCACCGACGCCGGTCGCAACCTCGACCTTGCGCGCCTTCGCCATGCCGGCAAGACCGCCCGTCAGCTTCTTGATCACGCCGTCCTTGAACGCGCGCAGCTTGCCGAGGTCGATCTGCGGCGGGCCAAAGGAAATGCCATGGTCGGGAAGATGCCTGACCTCGTCGACCACCGAAGCCGTATGCAGCAGCGCTTTGCTCGGGATGCAGCCGACGTTGAGACACACGCCGCCCAGCGTATCGTAACGCTCTACCAGCACGGTCTTCATGCCGAGATCGGCGGCGCGGAAGGCGGCCGAGTAGCCACCGGGGCCGGCGCCAAGCACCACGACGTCGCATTCGATATCGGCCTTGCCGGAATAGGATGCCGCGGCAGGCGCAACTGGCGGCGGCGCGGCCGCGGCCGACTGCGGTACCGGCGCGGGCGTCGGCGCAGCTGCGGCGCCTGCGGCCTCCAGCACGAGGATGGTCGACCCTTCGCTCACCTTGTCGTCCACCTTGACCCTGACCTCCTTCACGACGCCGGCGTGAGACGATGGAATCTCCATCGACGCCTTGTCGGACTCGACCATGACGAGGCTGGTGTCGACTGCGACGGTCTCGCCGGGCTTCACCATGACTTCGATCACCGCAACGTCCTTGAAGTCGCCGATATCGGGAACCTTCACTTCGATCTGCTGAGCCATGCTGATTCCCCCGATCTCAGAACAGCACGCGCCGCAGATCGGCGAGCACGCTGGCGAAGTAGACGTTGAAGCGCGCGGCCGCCGCACCGTCGATGACACGGTGGTCCCAGGACAGCGACAGCGGCAGCGTCAGCCGCCAGTTCGATGTCTTGCCGTCGGCGGAGTGCTGCTTCCAGTACCCTTTGCAGACGCCCATGATGGCGACTTCGGGCGCGTTGATGATCGGCGTGAAATAGATGCCGCCGATGCCGCCGAGCGAGGAGATCGAGAAAGTCCCGCCCTGCATCTGGTCGGGCTTGATCTTGCCTTCGCGCGCGAGCTTGGCGAGGGCGTTCATCTCGCTGGCGATTTCCGGCACCGATTTCTTGTCGGCGTCGCGGATGACAGGCACCATCAGGCCGTTCGGCGTGTCCGCGGCAAAGCCGATGTGCCAGTAGTTCTTGTAGACAAGCGCGTCGCCGTCGAGGCTCGCATTGAATTCCGGGAACTTCTGCAGCGTTGCGACCGCGGCCTTTACCATGAACGGCAGGAGCGAGAGCTTGACGCCGCTCTTCTCCAGCTCCTTGTTCATCGTCACCCTGAATTGTTCGAGATCGGTGATGTCGGCCTCGTCGTGGGTCGTTACGTGCGGGATGACGACCCAGTTGCGGTGAAGATTGGCCGCGGAAATCTTCTTGATGCGGCCGAGGTCCTTGCGCTCGACCGGTCCGAACTTCGCAAAATCAACCTTGGGCCAGGGCAGAAGGTCGATGCCGCCGACACCCCCTCCGCTTGCGGCCGCGGTTTGCGGCTTGGCCGCCCCGCTTTTGCCGAAGGCTTCAACGTCTTCGCGCAGAACGCGGCCGTGATTGCCCGAGCCCTTGACCTTGCCGAGATCGACACCGAGTTCGCGCGCCAGCTTGCGCACGGCCGGACCGGCATAGGCGAGCGCGAAGCTTCTTTCGTCAAGGGCGCCGACCACCGCCGTTCCTGCAGCGGTGGCCGGCGAGGACGCAGGCAGCGACACGGGAGGGATGTCGGCCTGCAAAGGTGCTGCCCCAGTTGCGAGCGATAGGATGATCGAGCCCTCGCTGACCTTGTCGCCGGTCTTGACCTTGATCTCGCGCACGGTGCCCGAGAGCGGGGCCGGCACTTCCATTGTTGCCTTGTCCGACTCGAGCGCGATCAGCGGATCCTCGGCTTTCACACTGTCCCCGGCCTTTACGAAGATTTCGATGACCGGAACGTCCTTGAAGTCGCCGATATCGGGGACTCGCACCTCGGCAACACCCGCCGGCGCGCTGACCGGCGACGGCGGAGCGCTGACGACCGGCCGCGCCTCGGCCTGCTCCGCCCCGGCGCCATCGAACTGCACGATCACCGCGCCTTCGCTGACCTTGTCGCCAAGCTTCACGACCACCGATTTCACCACGCCATCGCGCGGCGACGGCACTTCCATGGTCGCCTTGTCGGACTCCAGCGCAACCAGCGGATCTTCGGCCTTCACCTTGTCGCCCGGCTTGACGAAGACCTCGATCACCGGGACGTCCTTGAAGTCACCGATATCGGGAACCTTGATGTCGATCAGACCACTCATTGCTCTGTCCTCGGCTCCGCTGGCTCACACGGTCCAGGGCGCAGCACGCCCGGCGTCGATCTTGTATTTGGCGATGGCTTCGGCCACGATCGCCGGCTTGATCGCTCCGTCGTCGGCAAGGGCCTTGAGCGCGGCGACGGCGACGTAATGCCGGTCGACCTCGAAGAACTTCCGGAGCTTCACGCGATAGTCGCTGCGGCCGAAGCCGTCGGTGCCCAGCACGACGTATCGACGGCCGGCCACCTGCACATATTCCCGGATCTGGTCAGGGTAATTGCGCATGTAGTCGGTGGAGGCCACGACAGGCCCGGCATGTCCTTCGAGCTGCGCCTCGACCCAGCTCTTGCGGCGCGGCTCGGTCGGATGCAGCAGGTTCCAGCGCTCCGCCGCCATGCCGTCACGGCGCAGTTCGTTGAAGCTGGTCGCGCTCCACACGTCGGCGGTGACGCCGAAGTCAGCCTTGAGCAGATCGGCAGCCGCGATCACCTCGCGCAGGATCGTGCCGGAGCCGACGAGCTGGACGCGAAGTGCCTTCTTCGCCGTCTCGCCGCCGCTCTTCAGCAGATAGAGTCCCTTGAGGATTCCCTCCTCCGCCCCCTTGCCGGCGTCGGCGAGCGAGGGATGCGGATAGTTCTCGTTCATCAGGGTGATGTAGTAGTAGACGTCCTCCTGCGCCTCGTACATGCGCCGCATGCCTTCGCGGACGATCGTCACGACCTCGTAGGCAAAGGTCGGATCGTACGACACGCAGTTCGGGATGGTGGCGGCGAGGACGTGGCTGTGGCCATCCTCATGCTGCAACCCCTCGCCGTTGAGCGTGGTGCGGCCGGCGGTGCCGCCGAGCAGGAATCCGCGCGCACGCATATCGCCGGCGAGCCAGGCGAGGTCGCCGACGCGCTGCAGACCGAACATCGAGTAGTAAATGTAAAACGGGATCATCGGCACGTTGTTCGTGCTGTAGGACGTCGCCGCGACGATCCAGCTCGACATCGCGCCGCCTTCGTTGATGCCCTCCTGCAGGACCTGGCCGGTCTTGTCCTCGCGGTAGTACATCAGCTGGTCGGCGTCCTGCGGACGGTAGAGCTGGCCGACCGATGAATAGATGCCGAGTTGGCGGAACATGCCTTCCATGCCGAAGGTTCGGGATTCGTCCGGTACGATCGGCACAATGTGTTTGCCGATCGCCTTGTCGCGAACGAGCGTGCCGAGCATCTGCACGAAAGCCATCGTGGTCGAGATTTCGCGGTCGCCCGTCGCGTCGAGCAGCCTTTGGAACGTCGACAGCGGCGGAATTGGCAGGGATACTGACTTGCGCCGGCGTTGCGGCAGGCTGCCGCCGAGCTTTTCGCGCTGTGCGCGGAAATATTTCATCTCCGGGCTGTCTTCCGGCAGGCGGATGAAGGGAACTTTGGCCAGATCATCGTCGGCGACCGGCACCTGGAAGCGGTCGCGGAAGCCGCGCAGCGCGTCCTGCGTCATCTTCTTGGCCTGATGCGCGATCATCTGGCCTTCGCCGGACTCGCCCATGCCGTAGCCCTTGACGGTCTTCGGCAGGATGACCGTGGGCTGGCCCTTGTGGTTCACTGCCGCCGCGTAGGCCGCAAAGACCTTTTCCGGATCGTGGCCGCCGCGCGCGAGCTTCCAGATTTCGTCGTCACTCATGTCGGCGACGAGCTGTTTCAATTCGTCGTACTTGCCGAAGAAGTGTTCGCGAATATAGGCGCCGCTCTTGCTCTTGAAATCCTGGTACTCGCCGTCGACGCACTCCTCCATGCGTTTCAGCAGCAATCCGCTCTTGTCCTTTTCGAGCAGGCGATCCCAACCCGAACCCCACAGCACCTTGATGACGTTCCAGCCCGCACCGCGGAAAACGCTTTCGAGTTCCTGGACGATCTTGCCGTTGCCACGGACGGGCCCGTCGAGCCGCTGAAGGTTGCAGTTGATGACGAAGATCAGATTGTCGAGATTTTCGCGACCGGCCAGCGAGATCGCGCCGAGCGATTCCGGCTCGTCCGTTTCGCCGTCGCCCATGAAGGCCCAAACCTTGCGGTTGGATGTTTCGGCCAGCTTGTGGTTCTGGAGATATTTCAGGAACCGCGCCTGATAGATTGCCAACAAGGGCCCCAGTCCCATCGACACCGTCGGGAACTGCCAGAAATCCGGCATCAGCCAGGGGTGCGGGTAGCTCGACAAGCCCTTGCCGCCGGTTTCCTGTCTGAAGCCGAGAAGTTGCTCCTCGCTCAGCCGGCCTTCGAGAAAGGCGCGCGCATAAATGCCCGGTGAACAGTGCCCCTGCACGAGGATCAGATCGCCGCCATGGCCGTCCGTCGGCGCGTGCCAGAAATGGCCGTATCCGATGTCGTAGAGTGTGGCTGCGGACTGGAAGCTTGCGATATGGCCGCCAAGCTCCGAGCTTTCCTTGTTGGCGCGCAGAACGATTGCAAGAGCATTCCACCGGATGATCGAGCGAAGCTTGTGCTCGATCGCGCGATCGCCCGGCAGCGCCGGCTGCTGATCCGGCGGGATCGTGTTGCAGTAGGGCGTGGTCAACGTCTGTTGAATGCCGAGGCCGCCGCTGCGCGCGGCGTCGATCACCGCATTGACGACGAACTCGGCTCGTTCGTTGCCGCGATGACCCCGGACCGCCGACAAGGCATCCAGCCACTCCCGCGTTTCCAGCGGATCCAGATCTTGCGCGTCCGCGACCTTCATTACCGTCTCCATTGCAGGCCAAGCCGAAAACAAGCGTCAACGTTCATTGCGCTCCGCGTACTGCGGAAACGCGCAATGCCACACAGGCGATATCGCCTGGCGCTCTAGGTGATGAGTTGAATACTGGCTGGCATCTGAACGTCCCCTCGCGTTGTTTGTTCTTGAGCTATTGCTTCTTCTTTTGCCTACCTAAGCAGCATTCGTGCCAGACCACGAAAGGCGCAGCCAATCGCGCGCATCCCATTCATTTTGCTTGAGTTCGCCTCGTCTGCCGCCGCGCGCGCCAATCCGATCGGGCAGGATCTGTCTGAAGCTCCAGAAAACCGGCTGGAGCGTCATCCGAGATGTCGGACCGGCACGGCAACGGGTTCCAAATGCAAGGCTTGAAGTCGGAAATCGGCCGGCGCGCACCAAGCGAGCGTACCGCGCAATACAGCAACCGGTCATGAGGGGCGCTGGCGAGAGGATGAAGAATCGAATTGACGAAGTTCGCCTGGATAGCTGAATGTCCGCGACTGGCGCATTCACGAGGCTGACCAAATGACCGTCATACTCGATCTCCTCAACAGCGATCCGCGAGCCGGGATGCGACCCGACAAGCCGCGTCACCCCGAAAAAGCCAAACGACCCGACACGCCCCTACAGCGCAAGCCCGCGTGGATCCGCGTGAAAGCTCCCGGCTCCGCCGAATGGGCCGAGACGAAGCGCATCGTGCGCGAGAACAAGCTCGTGACCGTCTGCGAGGAAGCCAGTTGTCCGAACATTGGCGAGTGCTGGGCGAAGAAACACGCGACCTTCATGATCATGGGCGACACGTGCACGCGCGCCTGCGCTTTCTGCAACGTGCGCACTGGCTTGCCGGGTGCCCTCGATACAGCTGAACCGCTCAAGGTCGCCGAAGCAGTGGCCAAGCTGGGACTGGAACATGTGGTCGTCACCTCGGTCGATCGCGACGACCTTGCCGACGGCGGCGCCGCGCATTTCGCGGCGACGATTGCAGCCATCCGCGCGACAAGCCCGGCTACGACGATCGAAATCCTGACCCCGGACTTTCTGCGCAAAACGGGCGCGCTCGAAACCGTCGTTGTGGCGAAACCCGACGTGTTCAACCATAATCTGGAGACCGTGCCGTCGAAATATCTGACGGTGCGGCCGGGCGCGCGCTATTTCCATTCGGTCCGGCTGCTGCAGCGCGTGAAGGAACTCGACGCACAGATCTTCACCAAGTCCGGAATCATGGTCGGCCTCGGCGAAGACCGGAGCGAGGTGCTGCAATTGATGGACGATCTGCGCTCCGCCGACGTCGATTTCCTGACCATCGGCCAGTATCTCCAGCCCACGCGCAAGCACCACGCGGTCGCACGCTTCGTTCCCCCTGACGAGTTCGAGTCCTATCAAAAGATCGCCTACGCCAAGGGCTTTCTGCTGGTGTCGGCCACGCCGCTGACACGCTCCTCACACCACGCGGGCGATGACTTCCGCAAGCTACGCGAACGTCGGCGGGGATTGGCGAGGGGTGCGATCGAACCGACGAAGGCGGGCCTTTAGATCCAACGACGCGGTCGGCGTGAGAACCGCACCAGTTTCGCACCAGAAACGACTTCAATGAACCGCAACGAACGCGATCGAAATCAAACAAAAAGGCCGAAAAATCAACGAAACCGACCTATATCCTCCCGCTCATAACGGTCTGGTTGCAGGTTCGAGTCCTGCCGGGCCCACCACGCTTCGCCCTTCGGGCTACGCGTGGCGCAGCCGAGCGGGGCCGAGGGGTGAAGCGTGGTGTCCGGCGTAGCTTGAGCGCAGCGAAAGCGAAGACGGACTGGAAAGCTCATCAGGCGAAGGCGGGCTGCTCGGCCCGCGAGCTACGGTTCGGCAAGCCATCCAACAAAATATCGCACACCGCTGTCCGTTATCGATCCCGGCCCAGGGCCGGGACCACATCGGCATTGTGCGGCGCGCTGCGGCTGTCTAGTAATTGCTCGCGGACTTCTCGTTCGGGATGCCGTCGATCGGGCATTCGTCGGTGCCTGCTGTCGAGCGTGTCATCGCCTCGACCATTTCGCGCGTGCCTTCGGGATCGGCGATCCATTTCGAATAGAAGTCGTAAGGACAGGTCGCGAGGCCCTTGGCGCCTTCGCCGGAATTGATCATGCCGGTGTAGCCGCGATGGACCAGCTTGTAGAGATGGTTCTGCGACTGGTTGTTGCGGCGGGCATCGCGGATCAGGTTCTTCGACAGCGCTGCATACTGGATGCCGTATTCCTCTTCGCCGGTCTCACCCAACGTGCGGCCGTCGAAGCCGATGATCGCGGAGTGACCGAAATAGGAATAGACGCCGTCGAAGCCGGCGGCATTGGCGACCGCCACATAGACATTGTTGGCCCAGGCCATCGCCTTGGAGATCAGCACCTGCTGTTCCTTGGCCGGGTACATGTAGCCTTGGCAGCGCACGATCAGCTCGGCGCCCTTCATGGCGCAGTCGCGCCAGATCTCGGGAAAATTGCCGTCGTCGCAAATGATCAGGCTGACCTTCAGGCCTTTCGGACCGTCGGACACATAGGTGCAATTGCCGGGATACCAGCCTTCGATCGGCACCCAGGGCATGATCTTGCGATATTTCTGGACGATCTCGCCCTTGTCGTTTATCAGGATCAAGGTGTTGTACGGCGCCTTGTGCGGGTGCTCCTCGTGACACTCGCCGGTGAGCGAGAACACGCCCCACACTTTCGCCTTGCGGCAGGCTTCGGCAAAGATCGCGGTTTCCTCACCCGGCACGACGGAGGCGGTCTCGTACATCTCCTTGGAGTCGTACATGATGCCGTGGGTGGAATATTCCGGGAAGATCACGAGATCCATGCCCGGCAGGCCAAGCTTCATCCCCACCACCATGTCGGCGATCTTGCGGGCGTTGTCGAGCACCTCGGCCTTGGTGTGCAAGCGCGGCATTTTATAATTGACGACGGCTACGCCGACCGTGTCGTTGCTTGAGGAAATGTCACCGTGAAGCATGGGGTTCGCCTCTCCTGTTCTTGTTCAACTCTGCCGTCGCGGCCTCAGAGCCTTTTCCGTTCCGATGGAATCGGAACGGGGCTCTATCTTTTGTTTTGACGCGTTTTCTTCACGCGAACCGGTATCCACTTCGCTTGAAAACGCTCAGTGGCTGATCATCCACGGCCGCGCGGTCGGGAAACTCTTGGCGCCGCTTCTGGTTTGCTTCATCAGCCGCGCCGGTTTCTTGCTCGAGCAGCAGCCGCAGCCAGGGCCGTGCGAGGCCTTGTACTGGTCGAGGGTCTTTGGCGCGTTGGCGCTGCGCTCGTTGGTGGCGTGGGCCTTGCGCTTGTCCGACGGCATGCAGAAGAACGCCGGCGCCGTCAGGATCACTCGCGGCGACTCGGTTTCGCATTGCGGGCAATCCTGCGGCGCGTCGCATTCGGCCATCGGCCGCATGTCGGTGAACGGGCCGCAATCGTTGCAGAGGTATTCGTAGACCGGCATTGCACTATCCTTGCGCTGACTCGTCGAGGGTGCACGGCGGATGCGGGGCGGCAGATACACACCGTCCCGCATCCTTCTCGCGCAGGGATTACTTGTCCTGTGACAGCGGCATCTGGATGTCGCCCTTGATGTGTTTGATCGGGCCCGCCGACGACGGCATGATGTCGAAGTCGAAGATCTCCGTCGGCAGCCACAGCGTGGCGCAGGCGTTCGGCACGTCGACGACGCCGGAGATGTGGCCCTGACACGGCGCCGTGCCCAGGATCGAATAGGCCTGCGCGCCGGAGTAGCCGAACTTCTTCAAATATTCGATCGCGTTCAGACAGGCCTGCCGGTAGGCGATATGCACGTCGAGGTAATGCTGCTTGCCTTGCTCGTCGACCGAGATGCCTTCGAAGATCAGATAGTCCTTGTAGTTCGGCGTGATCGGCGACGGCTTGAACACGGGGTTCTTGATGCCGTACTTGGCGACACCGTCCTTGATCACATCGACCTTGATGTGCAGCCAGCCGGCCATTTCGATCGCGCCGCAGAAGGTGATCTCGCCGTCGCCCTGGCTGAAATGCAGGTCGCCCATCGAAAGGCCGCCGCCGGGCACATAGACCGGGAAATAGATCTTCGAGCCGCGCGACAGGTCCTTGATGTCGCAATTGCCGCCATGTTCGCGCGGCGGCACGGTGCGGGCGCCCTCGGCGGCGATCTTGGCCTTGGTATCGCCCTTGGCCTGACCGGCATGCGTGGTAGGCGCGAAGGGCGGGTTGGCCAATCCCGGTACGCGGGTCGGATTGGTCGCGATCAGCTCGGCTTCACGCGCATTCCAGGTCGCCAGCATTTTCGGATCGGGCAGGCAGCCGATCAGACCGGGATGAATGAGCCCGGCAAAGTTGACGCCAGGGATGTGGCGCGACGACGTATAGAGGCCCTTGATGTCCCAGATCGATTTCTGCGCCAATGGGAAGTGATCGGTCAGAAAGCCGCCGCCGTTTTTCTTGGAGAAGAAGCCGTTGAAACCCCACAGGCTCTCCTTCAGCGGGCCGACGTCGAGCAGATCGACCACCAGCAAATCGCCGGGCTCGGCGCCCTTGACGCCGATCGGGCCGGACAGGAAGTGCACGATCGACAGATCGATGTCGCGCACGTCGTCGGCCGAATCGTTGTTCTTGATGAAGCCGCCAGTCCAGTCGACGGTCTCGATAATGAAGTCGTCGCCCGGGCTGACCCATTCCACGATCGGGATCTCGGGGTGCCAGCGGTTGTGGATCTTGTCGTTTTCGTAGGCCGACTTGGTAAGATCGACCTTGATCAGTGTATCTGGCATTGCAGGCTCCCCTTTTTTACAGACTTGAGGCTACGGTTTAGACGGACAGATATTTCGAGATCTGCGCGGCATCGACGCCGTCGCGCGGGTCGTCGCGGACGATCTCGCCGTTCTCGATCACAAGCACGCGGTCGGCGACATCGAGCGCAAAGCTCAAGACCTGTTCGGAGACCACGATCGACAGGCCGCGTTCGTCGCGAATGCGCTTCAAGGTGCGCGCCATGTCCTTGATGATCGACGGCTGGATGCCTTCGGTCGGCTCGTCCAGCAGCAGCACTTTCGGCTTGGTGGCGAGCGCGCGCGCAATCGCGAGCTGCTGCTGCTGTCCGCCGGAGAGATTGCCGCCGCGGCGGTTCTTCATTTCCAGCAATACCGGAAACAGCTCATAGATGCTGCCCGGAACATCCTTCTCGCCGGACACGACGAGACCGGTCTCGATGTTCTCCTTCACCGTCATGGTGGAGAAGATCATGCGGCCCTGCGGCACGTAGGCGAGTCCCCTGGCGACGCGTTCGTAGCTCGGCAATTGGCTCAGTTCCGTGCCTGCCATTGTCACTGAGCCGCTCTTGGCGGGCAGGATGCCCATCAGCGATTTCATCAGCGTGGTCTTGCCCATGCCGTTGCGGCCCATGATCGCAACGATTTCATTGGGCGCGACCGATACGTTGAGCCCGTGCAGCACCTCGCTCTGGCCGTAGGCGACATGCAGATCCGAAATAGCCAGCATCGACTCGCGCTCCTTTATTCCTTGCGCATGATCTTGTCCGGAAACCGGACGACACTTTCCGGGATCATGCGCTAATGGCCCAGATAGACTTCGATGACCTTCGGATCGTTCTTGACGTGCTCCATCGTGCCTTCCGACAGGATCTGGCCCTGGTGCAGCACCGTGACCTTGTGGGCGATATCCTCGACGAACTTCATGTCGTGCTCGATCACCAGCACTGAGCGGCCCTTGATGATGCGGTTGAGGAGTTCGGCGGTCTTGGCCCGCTCGCTGACGCTCATGCCGGCTACCGGCTCGTCGAGCATCAGCAGGTCCGGATCCTGGATCAGCAGCATGCCGATTTCGAGCCATTGCTTCTGGCCGTGGCTGAGTTCATCGGCATAGGTGTCGAGGCGATCCTTCAGGAAGATCATCTCGGCGACTTCCTCGACGCGGTCGCGCACCGCGGCGTCGCGCTGGAAAGCGAGCGAGCCGAACACGGTGCGGCCACGCGGGAAGGAAATCTCCAGGTTTTCGAACACCGTGAGATCGACGAATACCGACGGCGTCTGGAACTTGCGGCCGACGCCGGTCTGCACGATCTGGTTCTCTTTCATCCGGGTCAGTTCCTGACCGCGAAACTGGATCGAACCCGACGTCGCCTTGGTCTTGCCGCAGATCAGATCGAGCACGGTGGTCTTACCGGCGCCGTTGGGGCCGATGATGACCCGGATCTCGTTCTCCTCGACATAGAAGGAGAGATCGTTGACCGCCTTGAAGCCGTCGAAGGACACCGTGAGCGCCTCGACCGCGAGCAGGAATTCCTTGGGTTGATGACCGATGAGCATGATCTATCTCCTCATTCCGCCGGCGCGCCGTCGGCCACCGAACTGTCGGTCCACGCCTTGGCGGGTTTTGGTTTGCGCCACGTCATCAGCCGATCGATGCGAGGCTGGACGTGGTCCGCCCAGATCCCGGATAGGCCGTTCGGAAACGCCAGCACCACCGCGATGAACAGTCCGCCGAGCCCGAACAGCCAGAGCTGCGGGAAGGATTCCGACAGGCCGGTCTTGGCGAAGTTCACCAGCAACGAACCCCACACCGCGCCGAAGATCGACATCCGTCCGCCGACCGCCGTGTAGATCACCATCTCGATCGACGGCACGATGCCGACAAAGGACGGCGACATGAAACCGACATTGAGCGCGAACATGGCGCCGCCGATCGCGGCGAAGATCGCGGCCATGCAGAAGGCAAAGATCTTGAAGTTGGCGACGCTGTAGCCGGAGAAGCGGACGCGGTCTTCCTGTTCGCGCATCGCCACCAGAATGCGGCCGAGCTTGGTCAGGCGGATGAACTGCGCCAGCAGGATACAGCCGAACAGCAGGAACACTTCAAAGAAGTAGAGCATGACCTTGGCATGATCCGGCCGGATGTCCCATCCCTTCAGGGTGCGCAGATCAGTCATGCCGTTGATGCCGCCGGTATAGCCCTGCTGCCCGACGATCAGAATGGTCATGATGGCCGCAACGGCTTGCGTGATGATCGCGAAATACGTGCCGCCGACACGGCGCTTGAACATCGCGGTGCCGATGATCAGGGCGAACAGCCCAGGCACCAGGATGATGGCGAGAATGGTAAGGGTGAGACTGTGGAACGGCTGCCAGAACAGCGGCAGCGAGGTGATCTGATTCCAGTCCATGAAATCGGGGATGCCGGGGGTGGACTGAATCTTGGTGTTTTCCGGGCTCGATGCCTCGAGCTTGAGGAACATCGCCATGCAGTAGCCGCCGAGGCCGAAGAACACCCCCTGCCCCAGGCTCAGAATGCCGCCATAGCCCCAGCACAACACCAGCCCGATCCCGACGAAGGCGTAAGTCAGGTATTTGGCGACCAGGTTGAGGCGAAACACATCCAGCGACAGCGGCAGGATCACGAACAGCAGGGCGGCCAGCGCAACGAAACCGATGAGCTCGGATCGATTGAAAAAGCGTGAGTTGATGATCATGACCGTGCCTGCTTTTTGTTATTTGCGGACCTTGAGGGCGAACAACCCCTGCGGCCGCAGCATCAGAATTCCGACAATGGCGAGCAGCGTCAGCACCTTCGCCATCGACCCCGACATGAAGAATTCGAGCGTCGACTGCGTCTGCGAGATGCTGAAGGCCGATGCGATGGTGCCGATCAGGCTGGCGGCGCCGCCGAACACAACCACGAGGAAGGTATCGACGATGTAGAGTTGGCCGGAGGTCGGCCCGGTCGAGCCGATCATGGTGAAGGCGCTGCCGGCGACGCCGGCGATGCCGCAACCGAGGCCGAAGGTGTAGCGATCGACTTTCTCGGTGTTGATGCCGACCGCGCCGGCCATGATACGGTTCTGCACCACGGCGCGGACCTGGCGGCCCCAGCGCGACTTGTACATGACGTAGGCGACCACGATCGTGATCAGCACGGTCAGACACATCACGAAGATGCCATTGATCGGGACTTCGATGGTGTCGGTGATCTGCTTGGAGCCGAGCATCCATTGCGGCAGCTCGACGCCGACCTCGCGCGCTCCGAATACCGAGCGATAGGTCTGCTGCAGGATGAGGCTGAGGCCCCAGGTCGCCAGCAGCGTATCCAGCGGGCGCTTGTAAAGGTGGCGTATCAGCCCCCATTCGACCAGCATGCCGAGCGCGCCGGAGGCCATGAAAGCGAGCACCATGGCGAGAAAGAAGTAGCCGGGAAACAGCGCCGGCATGTAGTGCTGAAAGGCGCTGGAGGTGAGCCAGGTAACGTAAGCGCCTAGGATCATGAACTCGCCATGGGCCATGTTGATGACGCCCATCTGGCCGAAGATGATGGCAAGCCCGAGCGCCATCAGCACATAGACGGAAAACAGGATCAGGCCGGCAAAACCCTGCATGACGAAGATGGAGCCGAGATCGCCAATCGAATAGTCGCCGAACATCGATGTTTCTCCGTGGGGGAAGTCCCGCGCCGCGAGCAAGCTCGCGACGCGGGGGTGTTGGACGCGGATTGACGGTCCACGCCAGGGAGACTCTGGGGGAATCGCGGGAGTTGTCCGCGAGCCTTTATTGATAGCCCTTGGGGAACGGATCCGGCTGGATCAGGTCGGCGGTCTCGAACACCATGTCGAACTGTCCGTCCAGCTTGGCCTTGCCGACGCGGGTCTTCGACCACAGATGATGGTTTTCGTGGATCCGGACATAGCCTTCCGGCGCCCCCTTGAACTCGATGCCGGGCGAAGCGGCCGCGACCTTGTCGACGTCGAAGGAACCGGCCTTCTCGACGGTCGCTTTCCACAGCCACGGGCCGAGATAAGCGGCCTGCGTCACGTCGCCGATCACAGTCTTGTCGCCCCACATCTTCTTGAACGCGGCAACGAACTTCTCGTTGTTCTCGTTCTTCAGCGACTGGAAGTACTTCATGCAGGCGTAGGCGCCGGCAATGTTCTCGCCGCCGATGCCGTCGATCTCGTCCTCGGTCACCGAGATGGTCAGAAGGGTCTGCTTCGCCAGGTCAATGCCGGCAGCCTTGAGCTGCTTGTAGAACGCGACGTTCGAACCGCCGACGACGTCGGTAAAGATCACGTCGGGCTTGGTCAGCTTCAGCTTGTTGATGACAGAGTTGAACTGGGTATGGCCAAGCGGGAAGTATTCCTCGCCGACGACCTTCAGCTTCAGGAAATTCTCGATGTGCTTGCGCGCGATCTTGTTCGAGGTGCGCGGCCAGATGTAGTCGGAGCCGATGAAGTAGAACGATTTGGCGTTCTTCTCCTTGGTGATCCAATCGATGCCGGCGAGAATTTGCTGGGTCGCTTCCTGCCCGGTGTAGATCACGTTCTTGGACTGCTCGAGCCCTTCATAGAAGGTCGGGTAATAGAGCATGCCGTTGTACTGCTCCATCACCGGCAGCACCGCCTTGCGCGACGCCGAGGTCCAGCAGCCCATGATCGAGGCCACCTTGTCGTTGACCAGCAACTTCTTGGCCTTCTCCGCGAAAGTCGGCCAGTCGCTGGCGCCGTCTTCCTGGATGACCTTGATCTTGCGGCCAAGCACACCGCCCATGGCGTTGATCTGCTCGATCGCGAGCTTCTCGGCCTGGATCGAACCGGTTTCGGAAATCGCCATCGTACCGGTGGCGGAATGCAGGATGCCGACCGTCACTTCGGTGTCGGTCACGGCCAATCCCGTGGTGTTGACCGCCGAAGTCGGCGGCCCGGCGCCGAAAGCCAGGCGCGGCAGCAGCGCCATCGCCGGCAAGGCTGCCGCCCCCATCAGCAGTTTACGTCGCAGCGGAGACTGCAGGCCCCGTTTGATTTCGTCTGACATGAGCACCCCATTTGGTTCGAGAACGCGCTTATTGGTGAGGCAAGGATGCTTAGTTTTGTGCACTGCACAGATACGCAAGATTGCGTATACTGCACCGCAAAATAGCGACGTAGGTTTTGGTACGGAGTTTGCGGTACGTAACTTGCAAACGATTGATGAGCCGCGAAGGCTCGGTCGTCAGCGGTCAGGAGCAACAAAGTGGCAGGGCGGCAGCGGATTGACCGCGTCAGGCGCCAATACAATCAATGGGTTGCCAACCAGACGCTGGAAGACTACGCGCTGCGCTTCACCGCCAAAAGCGCGCGGCGATGGTCCGCCGCCCGCGTTGCCAACACCGCGCTCGGCGCGATCTCGTTCCTGGCGCTGGAAGCAATCGGCGGCACCATTACGCTCAATTACGGTGCTACCAATGCGGTCGTCGCCATTCTGGTCGTCAGCGTCATCATCTTCCTCTGCGGACTGCCGATTGCCTATCACGCCGCCAAATGCGGCATCGACATCGACCTGCTGACCCGCGGGGCCGGTTTCGGTTATATCGGCTCGACCATCACGTCGCTGATCTACGCTTCCTTCACCTTCATCTTTTTCGCGCTCGAGGCGGTCATTCTCGCCAGCGCGCTGGAGATGTGCTTCGGCATCCCGCGACCCATCGGCTATCTCATCAGCGCGGTCGTCATCATTCCGCTGGTCACGTACGGCATCACTTTGATCAGCCGCTTCCAGCTGTGGACGCAGCCGATCTGGATCATCCTGCACATCCTCCCCTTTGTCGCGATCGCCTACGCCAACCCGCAGTCGTTTACGGAGTGGCGGAAATTCTCCGGCGAGCATGGCGACGCCGGCGGGAATCTCGATCTGCTGTTGTTCGGCACCGCCGCCTCGGTGGTGTTTTCGCTGGTGGCGCAGATCGGCGAACAAGTTGACTTCCTGCGGTTCCTGCCGCGCGACCGCCGCACCTCGCGGACGTCGTGGTGGATCGCGATGCTCAGCGCCGGCCCCGGCTGGATCATCTTCGGCGCGCTTAAACTGCTGCTGGGCTCGTTCCTCGCCTACTTCGCGCTCAGCCACGGCGTTTCCACCGAGCATGCGGCCGAGCCCGCGCACATGTATCTCGAGGCGTTCCGTTATGTGCTGTCGCAGCCCGATCTGGTGCTGGCGCTGACCGGCACCTTCGTCATTCTCTCGCAGATCAAGATCAACGTCACCAACGCCTATGCCGGCTCGATCGCCTGGTCGAATTTCTTCTCGCGGCTGACCCACAGCCATCCCGGCCGCGTGGTCTGGCTCGTCTTCAACGTGCTGGTGGCACTGCTGCTGATGGAAATCGGCGTCTACAAGGCGCTGGAGCAGACGCTGGCGCTTTATTCCAACGTCGCCATCGCCTGGGTTGGCGCGCTGGTCGCCGATCTCGTCGTCAACAAGCCGCTCGGCTTGCGTCCGCAGCACATCGAGTTCAAGCGCGCGCATCTCTACGACATCAACCCCGTCGGCGTCGGCGCGATGACAATCGCGACCATCGTTTCCATCAGTGCGTTCTACGGCCTGTTCGGCCCGACGCCGAAGGCACTGTCGGCTTTCGTCGCGCTCGCAGTCGCCTTTGTCACCGCGCCGCTGATCGCCTGGGCGACCGGCGGCAAGTACTACATCGCGCGCAAGCCGAAGCGGAGCTGGCAGAACCTCGAAGCCATCCAGTGCTGTATCTGCGAGCATTCGTTCGAACCCGAGGACATGGCCTCCTGCCCAGCCTATGCCGGCCCGATCTGCTCGCTGTGCTGTTCGCTGGACGCACGCTGCCACGATCTCTGCAAGCCGCATGCGCGGATTCAGGCGCAGATATCGGACACGCTGGGCAAGATGCTGCCTGAACCGATCTACGCGCGGATCAACTCCCAGGTTGGGCACTATCTCGGCGTGTTCGCGGTTTCCGCAGGGCTGGTCGGGTTGACGCTCGCGCTGATTTACCTGCAGACGTCGGCGACGATTCCGCTCGACGATCTCCAGCTATCCGATGTGCTCTGGAAGGTGTTCTTCGCACTCACGATCATC
The DNA here is from genome assembly GCF_018131065.1 of Bradyrhizobium sp. AUGA SZCCT0431. NCBI lineage: Bacteria > Pseudomonadati > Pseudomonadota > Alphaproteobacteria > Hyphomicrobiales > Nitrobacteraceae > Bradyrhizobium > Bradyrhizobium sp. AUGA SZCCT0431. Next base: position 67,071 of record NZ_JAFCLR010000030.1, read on the forward strand.
ATCGGCGTGGTGGCCTGGCTGTTCGTGCTGGCGCAGCAAAGCCGCCGCGCGGCGGAAGCGGAAACCAGACGGCAGACCACGCTGCTGATCCAGGAGATCGATGCGCATAAACGCACCGACGCGGAGCTGCAGCGCGCCAAGGAAGTCGCCGAGTCCGCCAATCTGGCGAAGAGCCGCTACGTGGTCGGGTTGAGCCACGAGCTGCGCTCGCCGCTCAACGCCATCAGCGGCTACGCGCAGTTGCTGGAGCAGGATTCCAGCCTGCAGACAAAACCACGCGATCAGGTGCGCGTGGTCCGCCGCAGCGCCGATCATCTGTCGGGGCTGATCGACGGCATTCTGGACATCTCCAAGATCGAGGCCGGCCGGCTCTATCTGTCGCGCGATGAAGTCCGCCTCAGCGATTTCCTCGATCAGCTGGTCGGCATGTTCCGGCTGCAGGCGGCCGCCAAGGGCATCGACTTCGTGTTCAAGCGCCCGGCGGTGCTGCCCGTCGTGGTCTTTGCCGACGAGAAACGGTTGCGCCAGATCCTGATCAATCTGTTGTCGAACGCCATCAAGTTCACGCAGGCCGGCAGCGTGCAGTTCGTGGTGCATTACCGCAGCCCGGTGGCGGAATTCGAAGTGATCGACACCGGCCCCGGCATTCAGGCCGGCGATCTGGAGCGCATCTTCGCACCGTTCGAACGCGGCGCGCTCGGGGTTTCGCAGCCGCAGACCGGAACCGGTCTCGGCCTGACCATCAGCCGGTTGCTCGCCGGCGTCATGGGCGGCGACATCAAGGTGACCAGCACGGTCGGTACCGGCAGCAACTTCCGCATGAAAATCCTGCTGTCTGAGGTCACCAACCCGACGCAGATCGCACCCGTCGGGGCGCCGATCTTCGGCTATCACGGCCCGCGCAGGACGATCCTGATCACCGACGACGATCCGACCCATCGCGATCTGCTGCGCGAGGTGTTGACGCCGCTCGGCTTCATCCTGCTCAGCGCGCCCGACGGGCCCGCCTGCCTGGCGTTGGCCCAGCATTGCCGGCCCGATCTGTTTCTGCTGGATATCTCGATGGCCGGCATGGACGGCTGGACGGTGGCGGAGACGCTGCGCGCGACCGGACACCATCAGGCCCGCATCCTGATGGTATCGGCGAGTGCGCTGGAAGCACACGGCGCACCGCTGGCGCAGCCGTTTCACGACGGCTATCTGATGAAACCGATCGACATTCCCAAGTTGCTGGAAACCATTCGCCAACTGCTCAAACTCGAGTGGGACTACGAAGCCGATCAAATCATCGTTCCGCACTGGAAGCCCGAGACCGGTTCACGGCCGTCGGTACAGCATATCGAGGAACTGATCGGCCTCGGGCAACTGGGTTATATCCGCGCCATCCAGCTCAAACTCGATGAAATCGGCAACGATTGCCCTGAACATGCCGACTTCGTCACGCAAATGCGCGCCTTGATCGACCGCTTCGATCTCGATCAATACATGGCGACCCTGAAGACGTTGTACAGCTATGATCATTGATCCCAAAAAGCGCGACGTCGCCCTCGTCGTTGACGATTCCCCGGAGACGCTGCGGCTGCTCACCGACGCACTCGATGGTGCCGGCATGACCGTCATGGTCGCGCTCGACGGCGCCTCGGCGATGCGGATCGTCGACCAGATCACGCCTGATATCGTGCTGCTCGATGCCGTGATGCCCGGGATGGACGGCTTTGAAACCTGCAGACGGCTCAAGCGCGATGCGGGCCTGGTCAACGTTCCCATCATCTTCATGACGGGCCTTGCGGAAACCGAACACATCGTTCGCGGGCTCGAGGCCGGCGGTGTCGACTATGTGACAAAACCGATTGCGATCGAGGAGATGCTGGCGCGGATTCGGGTGCACCTCGCCAACGCCCGGCTGACGCAGAGCGCCCGCACCGCGCTCGACGTCTCCGGCCGCTATCTGCTGGCGGTCAGCGGGCAAGGCAAGATCCTGTGGGCGACGCCGCAGGCGCAGAAGCTATTGTCGGCAACGCTCAGCGCCAATGCCAACGACGAGCTCGTGCTGCCGGAGCCGGTGCCGCGATGGCTGGAGCAGGCGCAGGAAGGCAAGGCCGCCTCGAAGGCCGCGACGGCGCCTTTTCCCGGCAACGAGCAGCTCCGGCTGCACTATATGGGCAAGACCGGTCCCAGCGAATTCCTGTTGCGGCTCGCCAAGGACGCCAGCGCCGGTACGGCCGCCGAATTCTCCAGCGAGCTTGGGCTGACCACGCGCGAGGGCGAAGTGCTGTCCTGGCTCTCCAAGGGCAAGACCAACCGCGACATCGCACAGATCTTGGGCCTTTCGCCCCGCACGGTGGATAAGCATCTCGAGCAGATCTATTCGAAGCTTGGGGTGGAAAACCGCACCGCGGCGGCGGCGATCGCAGTCAAGGCAAGGGACCTGAAGTAGCGAACTGGAAGGCCCACAGACTTACCTGTTTTCGAATTTCTCGTGATGGGTGTTCAACAACGACCTGCCCGTTCCATGACCGCCCATTCCTACCGCTGGGCCAACGCTGCCCGCTCCCAACAAAAATATCGAAAACAACCCCATGCAAAGTAGCCGGTGACCGCCGGCATGGCTGCTTTGAGCTTCAAAAACACTTTGACACGTCGGGCAAATCAGTAGCAACGATCCATTGTCGCGCGATCTTTGAACACGCCCCTGCCCAGCGGCAGATTTTTCGGCACGATCGCGGGCAAAAACCCATTCAACAGTTGAAGTTGCACCGGCTCGCCGCGGCGCGATCGCCCGCGCGTTGCCGAACGCGCGCGCACCATGGCCGTGCCCGAGGAGATATCGACGTGAACACAGCTCCAGACCTCAACGACGCAACGGCAATGGCCGCAACCGGTCAAACCAAGGCTGCCGAGACCCCGCGGATAAAGCTCATGTCAAACGGATTCACCATCGACCATCCAGACGCGGAGCATGGCGAACAGCTGATGGCGGACGCATTGGGGGTTTCCGATCGCGATGCGATGGATGGGATCCTGCGACAATTGGTGCGAGCCAGCGTGAGCGGGCAGAAGCCTGACGCGGTCAACCTCTCCTTCATGATCTCAATGGTGAAAAGCATCAAGCCCAGGGATTCCGTCGAGGCCATGCTGGTGGCGCAGATGGTGTCCGTTCATGTCATGGCGATGCGATGTGTCCATCACCTCGCCAATGCGGACGACGTCGCCCGGCAAGACAGCGCAGCGCGCGCATTGGGCAGGCTGGCGCGCACCTTTCCGGCCCAGATGGAAGCGCTCAACCGCTATCGCAACAATGGCGAGCCTGCCATCACCGTGCAGAACGTGTCGGTCGGGGATGGCGGCAAGGCCATCGTCGGCAACGTCACGCAGCATGTCGGACGTGATCGTTCCGGACAAGGGCTGTCATGAGCGACCACGCCCGCTCTACCGGCCCGATGCTGGCGAGCCCGCGTTGTGGCGCAAAAATCGGCTCCGGCGGATCGTGCCGCTCGCCGGCGCTGCGCGGCAAAAGGCGCTGCCGCATGCACGGCGGTGCGCCCGAATCCGGCGCGCCAAGGAAAAACCAGAACGCGCGCAAGCACGGCCTCTTCACAAGCGTCGCAATCGCCGAGCGCAAGCAGATTCAGGCCTTGTTGGCTGACGCGCGGAAGTTGCTGCAGGAGATGAAGTGATGTGGCACGGCTGAACGTCGCAGGTCTCATAACGGTTCGGCTGCAGGTTCGAGTCCTGCCGGAGCCGAAGGCTGCCACGCCCTGCTCGGTCCGCGAGCTACGGCTCGGCAAGCCACGCTTCGCTCTGGCAACACCAGAACCGAACGTCCCGGCCACGTCAGCAATAGACCCGTTTCCGATATCGCAGCTTGCACAGCCCAATTGACGAACTTACCGGCCCCAGAATGTCGGCGTCACCTTGAACCGCCGCCATCTCTTGCGCAACGTTTTCGCCACCACCATCTGATCGCGGGCCTGCCAACCGGCCACCGCGCCGATGGCGAGATGAAGCGCAGGCTGCTCGTCCTGCCTGATGGCATCGAGCAGAATGCGGGTGGTTGCGATGTCGCGCGCGCGCCCCAGACCGGCCTGGAGCCTGGCGAGCCGTCGCGCATAGCGCTTCGCGGGCGCATGGGCGGCATAGAGCGGCAGGAAGAATTCCGCCGCGTAGCGCAACTTCTTGAGGTCGATTCTGAGATTGTGCTGCGCAGCGACGTTGAGCCGCCGGAAATGCGCGCCATGCTTCAGCGCCTTGCGATGCAACCGCGCCAGAATTTTATCGGCGAGCGTCGGCATCGGTTGCGACAGGACGGCCAGCGCTTCGCTGTCGATCTCGTTGCGCCAGCCGCGGCGTTCTACCAATTGCCCCAGCGAGAGCAGGAAACGGCTGCAACGGGCATCGGCGAGAACGATCTGCAAGGCGCCATAGCTCGCCTTGCGCTGCCGTTCGACCGCCTCGCGCAGGCCGCCGAGGTCGACATTCGGAGCCGCCGCAACCAGGCGAGAGACAGTCGTATCGGCGAAAACATCCCATTCCCGCGCCGGGCCGAGCTGTTGCATCAGCCACCCCGCTTCGCCGTTGACCGCCTGGAATGCCGGCGACGGAATATCGCGCCGGAACAGCGCACAGATCGTCCGCAGACGGCGCAAGGCGACGCGCATCTGATGAACGCCTTCGGGGTCCAATCCCTTCTCCGCCACCGCGTGATTTTTCAGAAGGTGATGCCAGCAGGACCCCACCAGGCCTGCGATGACGTCGTCGACCACGTGCTCCGCGGTAATGCTGAATAACTCGGCTTTCGACGCTAGCTGCACGACCTCAAACGCGAGCGCATAGCCGCGCTCCGCCTTGCTGCGGGTACCAAGTTGCAGCGGCGCAGCGTCGAGCAACTGCGTCCCGAGATCGAACAGGACGCTGGCATTGCCGCTCTTCAATTCGAGTTCGATTTCGGACAGGACTTCCTGGCGCGCACCGGCCTCGATCGTCCCCTCGTCGAATGCGATTTCAACCGACGCATCGGGCAGGTCGAGCTGTCGCGCGTGCCGACGAACCTTCGTCGTGAAAACCGGCACCAGTGCGTCGTTGGTCAGCGTCGTGATTGGATCGCCGACCTCGTCGGCGGGAAGCTGCTCCAGATCAGGGCTGATGCCGTCAACCGGCGCTTCCCACTGCCGCCGCATCAGAGGTTGCGCGCTGTTGGGCAAGAGCTTCAGTGTCTGGATGAAGTGCTTGCCGCTGCGTCGCACGCGCAGCGACATGCCATGTCGAAATAGCAGCCGCTCCGGCGTGTCGTAATACACCGTTTCCAGCCGGTGAAACGCGCCCCGGTTGCGCGCATGCTGCAAAATAACCGGCAGCTCGCGCAGTTTTTCGAGGGATCCTTGCGGCGCAAGCAGCTTAAGTTCGATTTCGGCGTGCTCATTCGGTCGCACGGCATTAGCGCTACCCGAATCGCTCCCGACTGGCTGCCGCGCGTTCAAGGATATCTCCATCGGGATGGGGTATGAAGGTTTTATGACAATGGCAAGGCGTGTCCTGGTAATCCAAGAGAATTAGTCGCGAATTGATGCAAAAGTCACCCGGTGAAGTTGTACATTGTCATAATGCTGCAAGCCAACGGCGAGGAACGCTTCACTACGGCAATGCCAGACAAAGAGAAGAAATCTCTTGTAGCTTTCGATCGGCCGCCTTTCGGTAGAGGCTCACCGGATTAATTGGGCTCAACGGAATGAAGGCTGTCCACGACAGAGGCCAACCCGCGCCGGGCTCAAGCGACACAGCAAATCGAAATTTTCGCCTATCTTGCATGAGCATCCGAGACGAGCGGGAGTAACGGAGTTCTTGTGGTTTCGCACCTGACCTTCTGCTCGCTTCAGTTGCTAGCGTAGCGCTATCCCAAGTTACTGAAATCGACGCTTTTTTTGAGAATTTCGGTGCACAAAGGACTAGCGCCCGCCTTCCCGCGAGAGTAATTTAATACCAACTCTTCCGAACCGGGGGAGGCTTCGATGCTTGCTGAGAAATTTTTTCTGTATCTTGAAACGATTATGAGCCACGCCGCCGACGGTGGTCCGGTCGTGGTAAGCAGCGCGCCACACATTCCGGTCAGTTGTGCCGCTCAGGAAACCGGTTTGAGCGGCCCTGGAGCTGGCCTGCCGCCCGGGCCTAATTCGTCTGATGAAAAAGTCCCATGACCAATGCCCGGATGGCGCACGGAAGTTGCTGCAAGAGCTGAAATGATTTGTTTTCGCAGGGGCGCAGCTAGCAATCCCGTCCAGCTTTGATGGGCAGGATCGTCTGGACCGGGAACAGGACGCTTCAGCCGCGCTTGGCAGCCGCGACGTAACCGGCGGTGACCTCGTCCTTGTGGGCGGCGAAGGCTGCCAGGACTTCGGCCTTCTCGCGCTTCGGGACCTTGGCGAAGTCCAGTGTCCGTCCAAGCTCGGCTGCGACCTCATCGAATTCTGCCGGGGTGATCCGAAGGTCCCGATGGGCCTCCTCAAGGCCGAGCGGCGTCGTGCCGGGCTTGGTGGCTGTGAACTGGCCGCGCTACTTCCGCTTTACCTCTGAAAGCCGACATCCATCCCAAGGCTCGGCATGTCTTAAATGTGCCACTAGCGGTCTAGACTTTGCTTGTTGAATCATTCCGCTCTATCTCGGGCTTTTCATGCAAAACAGCGTTCAGTAGCGAATTGTGAATCTCTATCTTTCCGTTGTAGCTGATGAGTCCAAGTTTGCGGAACTTGTTCATGAAGAAGCTCACGCGGGATCGGGTCGTTCCAATCATCTCTGCCAACGTTTCCTGGCTGATATCCAATAAAATTGGCTGAGGTATACCTTCCTTTCCGAAATTTGCGAGCAGCAGAAGAAGGCGCGCGAGTCGCTTCTCGCTTGAATTGAAAAGCTGGTCGATCAGGTCCTCTTCAACTCGGCTGTTCCGTGTCAAGAGATACGCGATGAACAGCTCGGAGAATTTCGGTTCGGTATGAAGGGTGGCAATCATCGCTTCCTTGGTTATGGAGGTAATCACACATTCTTCCATCGCCGTTGTGGTCGCGATGCGCAATGGATGGCCATTGAGGCATCCCTCACCGAAGAACTGGCCCGGTTCTAAAATCCCGACTACCGCTTCCTTACCTTGCTCGGATAGGACAGTGAGCTTGACCTTGCCTTTTTGAATGTAAAAAACCGTGTCCGCCACGTCTCCTTGCTCAAAGACGTGGCGATTTTTCTCTAATTCCAAGATCGTCTTGCCGGCCCCTACCTTGGCGAGAAAGGCTTTGGCATCGAACTCGTTATTGGCTGGCTTCCCCACAGGAGCCTCCTATGCTCCGATAAACGAGCGCGCCTCAAATTATAGCGGTTCTACGCCGTAATGAAGCAGCTACTTTAGATGATGAGGGGAATTGACCGGCTGGAGGGAGTCCCGCAAGGGAAACCGGGACTCCCTCGTGAGCCAGATGTCGGACTGGCGGTGTTCTATTTCAGAAACTGACCAATATTGACCAGCGGCTCCGGAACCCGGAAAGGTATGCTGCTGCATCACCGCCCCGTACAGGCTTTTACCGGTGACTGAGAGTGTCGCGCTCCCGCCTGATCCAAGGCGAGCATCATGCCATCCGTCCATCCCGATCCACTATTCAGCTGCGCAGAAATCGGTGTCCTGGCCTGCTCCAAGTGCCACAAGCCAATGAGGCTGTCTTTCATCGAGCCGTCAGCGCCCGGCTACGACATTCGCACTTTCGAATGCACAGCGTGCAACACAACTGAGAAGTTTTCGGTTGCGATCTAGCCCGTCGACGCGCCCGATGGCCCGTTTCTCGAGTCGTTCAGACCAAATGTCCGGTTCGGGTCATTCGCGTCGTTCTGACCCAGGACCGCCGGTCGACCCCGATTAACGGACATCGTCGGAGCCGAACCGCACATAGGGACAAAAAATAAAATCGGTTATCGCTGGAATCGCTGGAACATTCATCGCCTGCCTCGATTTGCTCGCTGTCCAATAACCAGGAGGTACACACCATGCCGAAAATTCTTTTAGCGACGGTCGCCATTCTCGCATTCGCGGGACCATCATTCGCGCAGCAGGACAAAACTACCGGTCAAGCGCCGCCATCAGGTGCTTCCTCGTTCTACCTGGCTCAAGATACCGCGACGATGAAATGTCAGGTTGTCAATGCCCAGCCCGCCGCTGGTGGAAACATGAAGGTTATCGGTATGGCACATCCGTCACAGGCCGAAGCGCAAACAGCTTTGGCGGCTGAGAAAACTTGCGCCAAGGAATGAAGTGAAGGCGCGAGTACAGAGGCGGGTCTATTGGTTCGACAAAACCACTGGCCCGCCCCGCCGCTTGCCCCAATAGCGCACAGTGTCTCGGCGAGTGTATCCCCGAATGACAAAGAGGCCGCCAACCGAGGCGTCGCCTGCATTCGACCTCAGCCGCGATAGTCCATGGCGCTCAATCCGTGGATGGCTTTCTCGCATAGTTTGCCGGCGTCCTGCTCGCCGCTCTCGGCCGCCTGCAAAATTCCTCAGGCGATGATTTCGCGATCCACTTCTAACTGGCGCAACTGTTTGCACGGGCCGGACCGACTAGTCCGCGCAGGTCCGCATGACGCAAGACGAGCCGTTACAAGCATCTCAGTTGCTGTGGGACGTACCAGCGAGACGCAATACCGCTATTCCCCCTCGAGGAAGTGCCCCAGAGCCTTTAGCGGTCGCAATCTATCAGAAATGATCTTCAGGATAGCCAGCATGGGAACGGCCAAGATCGCGCCAATCACGCCCCACATCCAGAACCAGAACACCAGCGCCAAGATGATCAACACCGGGTTCAGCGTGAAGCGCCGCGCAAGCAGCATGGGAGTCAGTGTTTCACCCTCGACGAGATGAATGCCAAGGTAGAGGGCCGGCGGCAGTAAGGCCCACCATAAGCTATCGAAACTCAGCATTCCGACCAGCACGAAGATGCAGACCCCGAAGAACGGCCCCAAAATTGGAATGAAGTTGAGCAGGAAGGCCGTGGTGCCCCACAACAAGGGGTCTCCAAGGCCGCAAAGATACATCGCAGCCGCCGTCGTGACACCCACGGCAGCATTCATGGCCGTGATCGTCACCAGATAGCCCGATATGTCCTCTTGGATCTGCTGAGAAATATCGACGGCTTGTCGCTTGTTGGTGAACGTCGGCAGAATTTCAACGATGCGTCGAAGAAAAATGTTGCCCGCTACCAAAAGAAAATAGAGCACTAAGACAGTCGTAAACAGGCCATCCAGCACTGAGCGCGTCCCTGCAAAAAGGGCGCCCGTCAGGCCAAGATCGCGGCGAACGGAAACGATCGAGCCCTGGCTGGGGGGAGCGTCTGCAACCTGCTCGGCCCGTTGGATAACCTTATGCAACGCTTGGATTGGCGCTTTTATAACCTCAAGGTGTGCCTCCAGGCGCGGTATGCCCTCGGGCAGCCGCTCAGCCCAAGTCGCAGCCGGTACTGACAAGGCTGCCACAAGACCTGCCAGCGCTCCAATAACCAGGAGAACAGTCAAGAGCGCTCCGACAGCGCGGGGCAGATGCACACGCCGTAAAAGGCGGACAGCAGGTTGAAGAAGGAGGTTCAACACGAAGGCGAGTACGACGGGAAGGATGATCGCGCTTGCCAGGTAGAGCACCGCAAAGACACCCAACGCGAACAAACCGCCGAGAAAGAATGTCTGCGGATTGGACGGCAGCGGCATCTCCGTCTCGTCGGCAGCTTCCGTCACCGCAGCCTGTGGCTCTGGCAGATGGTCGTCTGAGACCGGCGCAATAGGGGGGCGCTGTGGTGGCGGTGAGGCAACAATCATTGTCCTCCCTCCCGGACGCGAATGTCATCGTGCCAGGCAGGAATTATACAGCTTTGGTCGACCTCGGGCCAGAGGATGAAAGGGCTTGATGTTGGCTATGGCGAACTCTGTCACCGGCTTGACCTGCGCCAGGCGGGGCAGCATTCAACTGGCGTGGAAGGCGTTCTTGGGGGCGAGAGTTGTACCAATCGCAAGCGGATTGCTCTCAGTTATTACTGCCTTTGGCCAGCCATGATAAGATCAGGTCAAAATCATATCGGATGGTTTGTTCAGCGCAGCCCGAGGAATCCGGCAACAAAGATTATGACGACCACGACGCCGATGATGTAAAAAATGTTCATTGCACACTCCTATTTGAGGCATGCGCGACTTCAGTACGAAAGCACGATGCTCCAATAGGAGACGTTTTGAGACGATATTAAGTTCCGGAGCCCGCACATCCACGAGATCGTTTACATTATCGAAGGCTACAAGGGCGGCCTAAGAGCCGCCCTCATTTTTTGAGCCAACCGCTGCGCGACCCGCCTAATTGTCCTGGCCGGGAGAGTTTGAAAGTGAGCAATATTGACCAGCTTGCATGAAATCCAAAGAGGATGCTGGTTCGATCACCGCCGCGCCAGACGGAACTTAGTTCACGGCAGGCAGTTCGCTATTTGAAGTCATTGCCATCAAAGGAGACTTCCTATGGAATTGATCCTTATTATTGTTGTTGTGGTGCTGTTGTTTGGCGGCGGCGGATACTGGGGTCGCCGTAGAGGTCATTGGTAAGAATTTGACACGGCGACGTCATTTTGAGTCATGGCGGGTCGATCAGTTTGAAGACGCAAGATGGCCGGGGACTTATAGTGACAATGCTCTTGCACAAATAGATTCGAATAGCGCAACAGCAGACACTATCCGCCCTTGAAATCTCCCCGAAGAGACTTCCGGCCTCAAGCCACAGCGCCCTCGATCGGTGAAAATGGCATGCCGAGGCTTCTGGCCACCGGTTCGCACGTCAACCGCCCCCGGTAGACATTCAGACCAGCGCGCAAATGCGGATTCTCGAGCACGGCTGCAAATCCCTTGCTGGCGAGCGCCAGGCCAAACGGCAGCGTGGCGTTATTCAGCGCCTGGCTGGAGGTCAGCGGAACAGCGCCTGGCATGTTGGCGACGCAGTAGTGGATGACGCCCTCCACCTCGTATGTGGGATTATCGTGGGTGGTCGGGTGCGATGTCTCAAAGCAGCCGCCCTGGTCGATCGCGACGTCCACGATCACAGCCCCCTTGCGCATCGAACTCAACATATCCCGCGTCACCAGTTTCGGCGCGCTCGCGCCCGGGACGAGCACCGCACCGATCACGACATCGGCGGCGAACACCTCTTCCTCAATGCTGTCGATGGTCGAGAATTTCGTCCGAACACGCCCCTCGAACAGTTCGTCCAGCTCGCGGAGCCGGCCTATCGAACGGTCGAGAATGGTGACCTCGGCGCCGAGGCCGACCGCCATACGTGCCGCGTGCGTCCCGACGACTCCGCCTCCGATCACCACGATGCGTGCGGGCTGGACGCCCGGCACGCCCCCGATCAACAGGCCCCGGCCTCCCGCATGCCGCCGCAAGGCCGCGCCGGCCGCTTCGATCGCAAGCCTGCCCGCCACCTCGCTCATCGGCGCCAGCAGCGGCAGGCCGCCATGGGCATCCGTCACGGTCTCATAGGCGATCGCGGTGCATCCGGACTCGATGAGGCCCTTGGCCTGGTCCGGATCGGGCGCCAGGTGCAGGTATGTGAAGAGAATCTGGTCTTGCCGCAGTTGCGACCATTCCGAAGCTTGCGGCTCCTTGACCTTGACGATCATCTGGCTGGACGCAAACACCTCGCGGGCGGAGTCCAGCACAGTAGCGCCAGCCTTGCGATAAGCGTCATCCGTCGCGCCGATGCCGACGCCGGCATTGGTCTCGACCACGACGCTGTGCCCCGCCGCCACATATTCGCGAACGGCCCCCGGCGTCAGACCGACACGGTATTCGTGCGTCTTGATCTCCCTGGGCACCCCGACCTTCATGGCAACCTCCGCTGTATGGCACGCCCCTTTTCTAGGAGGGAACCGTGGTTGTTTCTGAGCAAACTTGCGCACATACCGGCAAATAGTGCAGAAATTCAACGCAGTTTGGCACTATGGCGCAGGATTTTAAACATATGGACCACGACAAGATCGACATGACCATTCTCGCCGAACTCAGCGCCAACGCGCGGGTCAGTCACACCGAACTGGCGGAGCGGGTGGGACTTTCGAGCACCGCGATCGCGCGGCGGCAACGCGCGCTGGAAGACGAAGGATATATCAGAGGCTATCAGGCCATCCTTGATCCGAGCCGGTTTGGCCTCAACACGACTGTGCTGGTCAGAATCGCGCTCAACAGCCAAAGCGACGAGGCGCTGAAATCGTTCGAAGTCGCCGTCGTCAACTGCCCGTCGGTGATCCGCACTTTTCTGATGTCGGGAAACGACGACTATCTCCTGATCGTGCTGGCGCGCGATATCGAAGACTTCGAGAGAATTCACCGGACCGAACTGTCGCGCCTGCCGCACGTCTCGCGTATCCAGTCGAATTTCGCCCTTCGCGAGATCATCGATCGCGCGGTCCCCCCGGCGATCTTCGGAAAACCGGGGCGTCCAGCACGGAAGCAAACCAGAAAATAGGCCGGCTAACGCAGGTAGACCCATGCCCGGCGGCCGGCCGCCGGCAATGGCCCGCCGTCGTTGCGTAAAACCCCTCGCGCGAGGATTGCCGTCTCGTCAGGCCCGGCGCCGTCGAGAAAGACTTTCACCGCGGTGCGGGCGCGCAAATCGATCTCGGAAAGCGTTGGTATCGCGCCGAGCTGAAGCACGGCTTCCAGGTGAATGTTGCCATAGAGCATGCCGAGAAACTGGCGGGCGCCGGCTTCGCAATCCGCAAGATCGATCTCGCCGGCCTGCTTTGCTCTTGCAAGAATTTTTGTCAGGACCGCGATGGCCCGCTTTGGGCCATGCTGCGCGTAGACCCGCGTCGCATTCGGGTAGCGGTCCGCTTCGAGGATGGCGGTGTAACAAACCTCCAGCAAGGCCGGTGTCATCATTGTCTCGAGAAGATTGCGCCCGATGATGATGAGCAATTCCCTGAGCGGCAGGGAAAGCTGGTCGGCACTGACACTCAGGGCATTGGACGAGTATTGGCTGACGACCTTGGCGAACTGCTCGACCAGAAGCTGCTCCACGTTCTCGCGCCGCGTTGTCTTCTCGCGGAGCAGTTCCTTGTAGAGACCGTGCGGTGTCCATGTCCAGCTCGGCCGCCCAAGCACAAACGCCGTGATGACCGCGCAATTCGACCAGCCGCGCATCTGGCTCGCCTTACCGGGGACCTGTTCGCGGACGCGAAGGATATCGCCCGTCCCACCCCAGCGGAGAAATTTGACGGCATCGGCCGGCGGCAAGATCGTCACCATCATGCGGGTCCACCACGGCTCCACGAGCAGCCAGCTCCCGGTGTTCGTGGGCCGCATGGCAAAGACGTGCTTATGCTTGTGATGGACGAACCGATGCCACCATTGCCGTTTCAGGCCGGGGACGAAGCAAATGATCCAGTCGACGGGCTCGACCGTCACCAGCGATCCATGCTCGTCGGCGCAGTTGGCCAGATCCGACGGGACATCGGCGACGACCTTCAGGCTTGATGGGCTGTCGCTGCTCCGCGCCAGCCAGGACTGGCTCGCACGGGCAGTATCATATGGCGCGTTCATATCTGGCGCTCCCCGCGCTTGCACAGCCATGCAGGAACCTTTCAACGCTGGCCTTGACGCGGTCGGCGGTTGTCCCGTTCTGGCTCGTCAAGGGATTCAGCATCAATGCCTGGTAGAGCGGCTCCCTCAATAGTCCCATCAATTGCTCAGCGCATACCTGAGCGTCCGATATCGACAGAATCCCTCTTTCATTGGCTTCCGACAGAAACTCCCGCAGCCTCCGTGTGACGATCTCCGACCCCGCCTCGTACAACCGCTTCTTGAGAGAAGGGTTGCGCGCACCTTCGGCCATCATCATCCTGATGAACCCGACCAGGGTGGTCGAATACTCTCGCGAGGCAACCAGTCCGAAGGCGACAAGGGTATCGCGTACATCGTCAAGGGTAGTGGGGCGTGCCCTCCTCACCAATGGCTGCGATATGAAAAAGGCTTCGTGCTCGGCAACCGCGACGACGAGATCGTCGACACTTTCGAATGTCGACCAGATATCCTTTTCCGAATATCCGCTGCGATGAAAAATACTGTTGAGGCCGGCGGACGCATCGCCGGGATGAGCGAGGGCCTCGCTGATCGCCGACACGATGTCGGAGCGAACGTCCGGCCTCGATTCAGCATTGTCCGATCGAGCGGACGCGGGACGTCTCATGTTACGGCTCCTTGCTCCGGGATGACTGCGCCGCGTGCGCTTTCGCGTAGCGGTGGAATCCGATCTTGATGGAGACCAGCACGGGCGCGGCGATGACGAAAAGCAACGCGACGGCATTGAACGCGGTGTCGAAGGCGATCACGGTGGACTGACCGGTGACGGCTCTTCCCAGCAGGCTCGTGGCCGCCCGGCTGGCGGCCACGGCGTCCATTCCTTTTGCCGCGAGCATGGCTGTCGTCGCCGTCAGCCGCTCGCTGACTGCAGGAACGCCCGCGGTGACGCTGGCGCCGAGCACCGCAACATTGCGGGCGACGTTATGGTCGATCAGTGTCTGCAGTCCGGCGACCCCCATCAGGCCGCCAAGCTGGCGACCCGCATTGAAGAGACCGATGCCCGACGCACGGTTGTGGTCGTGGAGATTGCCAAAGGCGATCAGCGTGATGGACAGAAACAGGAAGCCAAGGCCCAGGCCGCGCAACAGGATGGCGGCCATCATGTCGTGCGCGCCGCTTTCGCTGGTCGAGCCGGATAGCATCCACATCGCAATCATGATCATCAGGATCCCAAAGGGCACCGTCGCGACCGGAGGAACGCGGCGGGCTTGCATGAGGAAGGCGGCTATGAGGAGCGTGCCGATGAAGAACGCGCCGCTCGGCAACAAGAGCAGGCCGGCGTCGGTAGGCCTGAACGCGAGAACGGATACGGCAAAGGACGGAATCAGGAATGCGCTCCCGAACAGTGCGGCGCCGGCGACAAAGCTGACAATGAAGGCGAAGCAAAAATCTTCCGACCGGAACAAGGTGAAATCGAGCAGGCCCCGGCCTTTGGCGATCACCTGGTGGCCGAGAAACAGCAGCAAGGCGGCGGCGCCCAGCACTGTTAGCCACAGGATGCGAGGTTCCTCGAACCAGCGCCATCGGTTGCCCTGATTGAGGACATAGGTGAAGCAGAGAAATGTGACTGACATCAGCGCGAAGCCGATCCAATCAAACGGACGGCGCACGGCCGCAGCGGGCTTCGGGGCGTCCGCGATCAACAGGAGGCCAGCCGCTGCCAGGGCCACCGGAACGACGCTGACGAAAATCCATGCCCAGGACTGGCTGTCGAGCAACCATCCCTGGAGCGCCGGGGCGATGGTCCCGGGCGCGACGACCGATCCCATCGCGAACAGGGCTTGAAGGATCGGCTGGTGGGCGCGCGGATAGGCGAGAAAAATGAGCGCCTGGCCGCCGATAAGCAAGGTGCCTCCGGAGAAGCCCTGTATCATGCGGAGTGCTATCAACAGGTCCAGCCGGGCTGTGATGACGGCAATACCACATGCCGCGCCCATGACCAGCGTTGAGCCGATGATCAGGCTGCGCGGATTGATGCGGGTCATCAGCCAGGGGGCGGTCATGAACCCGATCAGTTTCAGAGCGGTGTATCCGATGTCCAGCCAGGCGGCCTCGTCGGGAGTTGCGTAGGTGTCGCCGATGATATAGCCGCGCCCGAGCGACAGCACGGTGCCTGCGATCGCCTCCGTCAGCGTCGCAAGCACGACCCCCACGACAAGAAGGGTTCCTGTCGCAGCTCTGTCGCGGCTCGGCGTGTCGGCGACGGCGATGGTCATGAGCCGCTTCTCCGGTCAATTTCGACACGCGCGGACAGCCCAGGCACGAGGCGGCCGGGCAACGGGTTGTTGGCAAAGCGGATCTTCACCGGTACGCGTTGCACGACGCGGATGAAGTTTCCTGTCGCATTGTCCGCGGGGAGCAGACTGAAGGCAGACCCGCTGCCAGGTGCGAAGCTGTCCACCAGGCCTTCAATCGTCTCATTCGGGTAGCCGTCGACCTTGATGCGGACGCGCTGGCCGGGCCGGATATGTTCGATCTGGGTTTCCTTGAAATTCGCCACCACCCACACGTCCTTGACCGGAACGATGTCAAGCAAGGACGCGCCCGGCGCAACCAGCCGGCCGATGCGGACCTGGCGGTTGCCGATCACGCCGTCGACCGGCGCATGTACCACCGTGTTGTCGAGGTCGATCTGGGCAAGATCGCGTGCGGCCTGTGCCTGCGCCACAGCAGCAACGGCAGCTTCGCGCTGGGTGGCAAGGACGGCAATGCGCTGCTGCTGGGCCTCCACCATTGCCGACGCCGCCGACACGCCCGCTTCCGCCCTCGACAGCGCCGCGTCGCTTTCATCGACCGCGGCCTGGCTGACGGCATTGGTGCGGATAAGTTCGCGGCGGCGATCGGAGGCCTTGGTCGCCAGATTCCGCTCGGCGACGGTCGAACGTCGTTGCGCTTCGGCCTGTCGAACCAGGGCGTGCTGAAGCTGGATGTCGGCATCGACATTGGTGAGGCGAGCCTCGGCCGCTTCGACATTGGCCGCCGCTTGCGCAAGCTTTGCGCGATAGTCCCGATCGTCGATCCGGAACAGGACGTCACCCGCCTGGACGGTCTGGTTATCCTCGACCTCGAGGGTCGTGACATAGCCCGCAACCTTCGGGGCGAGTGAGGTCACGTCACCACGGACATACGCATTGTCGGTCGAGGTCTCGCCGATCGAACGCGCCCTCCATCCCGTGGCCACGATCACCACGGCGCCAAGGCACAACAGCAAGCCGATCGTCTTCTTCCTGTTACGCTGCATGACAGCCTCCGGTAATGGATGTTACCATTTGACGTGTATGGTAATGATCGTTACCAGTCAAGGGATGGATCGGGATGGATGAATGGCTGTGCCTAAGAAAGGGCGTGCGAACGGTCGCCGGGAAGCCCTGCTTCGCGCTGCGGCCGAGGTGTTTTTTGAACAGGGCTACGCGGCGACGAGCATCGACGCGATCATCGAACGCGCCGGTGGTTCGAAACGCAACATCTACAGTGAATTCGGCAACAAGCAGGGCCTGTTCTCCGCCATCGTCAAGGAAAACGCGGACAGAGTGCTTTCGACTTTGATCATCGAGCAGACCGAAGGCCACGATCTGCGGGCGACGCTGACGGCGTTTGGTCTGCACCTGATGGGTGTTCACATGTCGCCCACCTTGATCGGCATTTACCGAATTGCCGTCACCGAGGCCAACCGCTTTCCTGATCTTGTGAAGTCGTTCTACGAACAAGGACCCGGCCGGGCGACGTCCCGGCTCGCCGAGGTCCTTGAAGCCGCCAACAAGCGCGGGGAAATTCGAACCGATGATTGCTCGCGAATGGCCGGGCACTTTGTCGGCATGATCCGCGACAACCTTCATTTGCAGGTCGTTCTCGGGCTCCGCGCGGCGCCGTCGGATCGAGAGATCCAAGCGGCGGTCGGTTCGGCCGTCGAGGTCTTTTTGAACGGTGTTCGGCCTGGCCGGAAAAAGTAGACAGGCTGTTGTCGTTTTCGGCATCACGCGGTTTGCTGAACGGCTGGGCCGGGCGCTGATAGCGATCATCATTTTCTCCGTCATGTGAGGAAATGCTCATCGTCTCGCCTAGCGTGCGGTCCAGCCGCCATCGACGGAGATCGTGGTGCCTGTGATCTGCTCGGCAGCAAGCGAGCACAGGAACGCGACGGTGCCGCCAAGCTGCTCCGGCGAGGCAAAATCCAGTGACGGCTGTTTCTCCGACAACAGCTCCTCGGCGGCTTGCTTCTGGCTGATGCCGCGTTGCGCAGCGATGTCGCTGATCTGCTTCTCCACCAACGGCGTTCGCACCCAGCCGGGACACACCGCATTGCAGGTGACGCCGCTGCCGGCGGTCTCCAGGCCGACCACCTTGGTCAGGCCGACCATCCCGTGCTTGGCCGCGACGTAGGCGGCCTTGTGCGTCGAAGCGACGAGGCCGTGCGCGGAAGCGATGTTGACGATCCGTCCCCAGCGCTGCTTTTTCATCTGCGGCACCGCCGCCGCAATGCCGTGGAATGCCGCCGACAGGTTGATCGCGAGGATTGCATCCCACTTGGCCGCCGGAAACTCATCCACCGGCGCGGTGAACTGGATGCCGGCATTGTTCACGAGGACGTCGAGACGCCCGAATTTCTCGATCGTCGCGGCAATCAATCCGCGCACGGCGTCGCCCTTCGACATGTCGGCGCCGTCGTAGACGACGCGCACGCCATGCTCGCGTTCGATCCCGCTGCGGATCGCTTCGATTTCGCTCGTCTCGCCAAAACCGTTCAACACCAGATCGGCGCCGGCCTTCGCCAGCTCCCTGGCGATGCCGAGGCCGATGCCGCTGGTCGATCCGGTCACGATGGCTACCTTGCCCTTCAACATTGGAATTCCTTTCGGATGTTTTGAGAGATGAAGTCCGCCGAGAGCTCAGTCGCGGCGATGCACGTCGTGCGTGACGATGCCGAGTTCCGGTGCCGGCGGGTCGAGGCGGTGCGGATCGGCCAGCGTGCGGCGGATGTCTTCGAGCCCGCTCTGCCAATGCGTACGCATCGCGCTCAATCCGAACTCGTAGTCCCTGGAATGGCCTTCGTAGATCTTGGACTGGTAGATCAGGTGAACGATGTTGTAGGAGCGATGGCGCGCCATATCGGCGATGGCGCGGATTTCCGGTTTCGCTTTTGCGCTTGCCGGCAGCTCTTCCATGGTCCGCTGCAACGCCTGACGCATCTTCTGCATCCGCATCACCTGGTCGGTGACGGCGCGTGTGCGGCTCGAATACTGGATGTCCTTCTGCCGGCTCGACACCTCCATCAGGTCCTGGGGGACGCGGCCCCTGGCCGACCAGAGATCGATCTGGAACGTCAGCGTGTCACATGGCTCGCCGGACAGCACACGGGACAGCGGCGTATTCGAAACCACACCGCCGTCCCAATAGTGCTCGCCCTCGATTTCAACGGCGGGGAATCCCGGCGGCAGCGCGCCGGAAGCCATGAAATGCTTCGGTCCCAGCCGGCGTTCGGCGGTGTCGAAATAGGTCAAATTGCCGGTGCGGACGTTGACCGCGCCGACGCTGACGCGCGCTTCGCCCGAGTTCAGCCGGTCGAAGTCGACGAGCCGCTCCAGCGTCTGTTGCAACGGCGCGGTGTCGTAGAAGCTGGTCGCGGCATCGCCCGTGAACGGCGACCAGAGCGGCGACGGGAAGCGCGGCTTGAAGAAGCCGGGCTGCCCCTGGACCAGGGCCCGCGTTGCCGCCAACCTGTTGCGCACCGAGTTGATGTCGAAAGCAAACGGCAAGGCGTTGGCCAGCCCCTCGCCGGCGGGCCACTCGATCGAAAAGGCACAGATCGTCTCCCAGAATTCGCGCAACCGTTGCACGCGCTCGCCTTCGGGCGAGCCGGCGATGATGGCGGCGTTGAGCGCGCCGATCGAGATGCCGGCCAGCCAGTTCGGCCGGATGCCGGCCTCGTGCAGGCCTTCATAGACGCCGGCCTGATAGGCTCCAAGCGCGCCACCGCCCTGCAGCACCAGAGCGACGACATCGTACGGCAGCGGCCTGGTTTGCTGCGGCACCGGCCTTGATTGTTCACGCATCACGTTCAGCATTGCCAAAACTCCCTGCATTGTGGCTGATCCGATCAGCCGGCATTCGCTTCAATCAGGATCTCGGACCCGGTCCCGCGTCGACGTAGCGTCGCGCCAGGTGCCAGATAGTCGTGGACCACGGTGCCAAGCCCGAGCGTGAGGTCGGCAACAACGTGCTTGGCCGACAGCACCTCAAGCACCGGCAGCTCGGCGACGGGAGCGAGCGCATGCGAGCACAGGTCAAGCGCCGCCGGCCCGGCCCATGCGCCCTTCACCGTGATGTCCTCGAGATGGAAGCGCACCAGCTCGCAAATACGTGCCGTGCCGTCGACATGCGGGATGATCTTGAGCAGGAAGTTGGGTGCGGAGAGCTTTTTGGCTTCGACCGATGTGTCGAGGGCGCGGTGCTTGTAGCCCATGGTGCCGGTGGCGATGCGGACCGAACCGTAGTTCAGCGTGCCGACCAGCGTGTCGGTCTCGACCGCCAGTTTCGGCTGCGCCAGCTTCTTGGGAAAGCCCCACAGCTCGCGCCCGCCGGCAATGGGCGGATGATCATTGAGGAACATCTGGTGCACGAAGCTGCCGGCCTCGCCCCGGTAGGACACCGGGATAACCTGGCCGCTTTCGGTGTAGTCGCCGAAGCCGGTTGAATCAGGCATCCGGATGAATTCGTAATTCACCACCGGCTCGGCCACTTCGAGCGGCTCCGGCACCACCCGGCGCAGCGCTTCGGGATCGGTCCGGTAGCGGATGATGAAGTACTCGCGGTTGATGAACCGGTAGGGTCCGGGTGGAAAGGCCGAGTTCGTTAGCGGCATGGCGAACGCGGTCGCGCGCACGGTCTCGTGTTTCATCGAGGTCGAGCTCCAAGAGGATTTTGGGTGAGCGGGCCGCGCTCCGGCGCTGGTAACGCGGCCCGTATCGGATCAAGCGCGTGACGCGCCTCGTTCGGACCGTGCGGTCAGTAGTCCCAGAAGACCGGCACCCAGCGAAAGGCGTCGCCGTTGGCTGCCACATGGCCGACGGACGGGAACGGCAGGTGAGTTGCCACCAGCAGCCCGCGGGTCTCAGCCAGCTCCCGCAAGAGACTGATACGAACGCGGGCCGACTCCTCGGGGTCGTGTTCGAAGCCGTTGTACCACTCGGGGTGCTCGAACCCGACCGCGAACACGAGGTCGCCGGCGAACGTCAGCCGGTCGCCGCCGGACGCCACGCGGACCACGCTGTGCCCGGGGGTGTGGCCGCCGGTGCGAGTGACGACCACTCCCGGCGCCACCTCGTACTCCTCCTCGAAGGTGCGCAGCTGGCTGCGGTACTCTTTCACGAACCGCTTGGCAGTCGATCGAAGCGCGTCCGGGAATCCCGGCGGCATGGAGACGTGGGAGAAATCGGGCGCCTCCCAGAACTTGACCTCGGCGGCCGACACGTGGATCCGCAGGTCCGGACGCAGTTGGTCCTTCACCCCGTCGACGAGCAGCCCGCCAATGTGGTCCATGTGCATGTGGGTCAGCACCACGTCGGTCACGGACGCAAGATCGATGCCGGCGGCCTCCAGTCGCTTGATCAACTGCCCGGCCCGCGGCAAGTGCAAGTCCGGGTCGAGCCCAAGCCCGGCATCGACGAGGATGGTCCGGTCGCCGCTACGCACCACGACCACGTTCAGCGCCCAATCGTAAGCGTCCGGCGGCAGGAACATGTCTTTCAGCCAGGTCGCCCGGACGGCCGGGTCGATGTTGTGTGCCAGCATGGCGGTTGGGAGCGGCAGCACGCCATCGCTAACCACCAGCACTTCAATGTCGCCGACCTGCACCGCGTAGCGCGACGGGACCAACTCGTTAGGGCCCGGTGCAGCGGGGTGTGAGGTGTTGGCCAGGCTTGTGTCTAAATTCATCTTTGTCTCCCGTTTCATGGTGAAGGCTACTGGCTGGTCTTGGTTGAGCAGGCCGCGCAGCCAGCGCGGAACGCGGCCCGTTTCGCGTGAAGGGTCTAGAAGAAGCCACTCACATCAGTGACACGCTCCGGATCGGCCGAGGCCAGCGCGGCAGCACGCTCGGCCTTCGGCGGATAGATCCAGACGGTGTTGATCTCCTGCTTGGTCTTTTTGCCGACGTCGCCGACCATCCCGACCTTGCGCTCCCAACCGATCGTGAACAGCGCGCCGGCTTCTCCGAGATCGAGACAGGTGACGTATCCCTCCTGGTGATAGGGCTTGGTCGGAACGCCGAGCAGTTCGGCGGCGGCATTGTTGCCGGCAAAGGCGCCCATCCGCGTGGCGTGCTGGCACGACATCAGCGCGTAATTGCCGACATCGTCGCTGGCTGCTCTGGCGGCATCGCCGGTGGCGAAGACACCGGGCACTGATGGTACGCGCAAGTCGCGGTCGACCAGCAGCCGGCCGAAATTGTCGCGCTCGGCCGGGATCTGCTGGGTCAATGGGGCGGCGCGAATGCCGGCCGCCCAGATCACGGTCTCGGCTTCGATGTGTTCGCCATCGGAAAGCGTGACACCGGATTTGTCCAGCGACGCGACGCCGGCGCCGAGCCGGGTCTCCACGCCGACCTTGCGCAGGGCATCCTCAATGACGGGGCGCGGACCTGCGCCCATATCCGGAGCGATCGCGCTGTTCCGGTCAACGATGATGACGCGCGTCTTGGTTTCCTTGCCGAGGATCGCACGAAGCCGTGTGGGCATCTCCGTCGCCGCCTCGATGCCGGTGAACCCGCCGCCGGCAACGACGACCGTGTCGCGCCCGTTCTTTGCCGGCCGATCGGCCAGACCGTGCAGATGCCGGTCGAGGGCGATCGCATCGTCGAGCTGGTCGACGCTGAAGCCGTGTTCGGCAAGGCCGGGAATATTCGGACGGAACAGCCGGCTGCCGGTGGCCACGACCAGCCGATCGTAGGAGAGGCTCTTCTTGGCGCCCTTGGCGGCGACGATGTTGACCGTCCGGGCCTTGGTGTCGATGGTCTCGGCGCTGCCTTGCACGTAGACAACATCGACGGCCTTCAGCACATCCAGCAGAGGCGCGGTCAGCGTTTCGGGCTTCGGTTCGTAAAGCCGCGGGCGAACCACCAGCGTCGGCTCTGGTGCAACCAGCGCGATCTCGAGTTGTTCGGGGGAAACGCCCTGGATGTCGCGCAGGCGGGCGGCGGAAAGTGCAGCGTACATGCCGGCGAAGCCGGCGCCTATGATGACTAGTCGCATGTGATCTACTCCTGTGGTTGATCTTCCCAGAATTCCGCGCGTTACCGCCGCTGCGGCTCATTGGCGGCAGCAATCGACGACGACGCGAAGACGTGAAACGAAGGTGACGGGCCGCTATGGAGGCGAGCAGTCCAGCATGAGCGGCATGGGCCGCTCACATACCGCGCGGCAGCTTTTGGAACTGCGTGTCGAGCCGCGTTGAAAGACGATCGAGTGGACGGGATTCGGTGGCCAATTCTTGAAGATCTGGGCGCCGTCGTTGATCACGATGGAGCTCATCGGATTCTTGTCTTGGGTGGCTTGCGCCGGATTTTCCGCTTCCTCGCCCGTCGGTGAGGTGAAGCGCACCGTCAACGAAAGGCCGTACATGAGGGCGCTCGCGACCACCCTTCGTCGCGACGTGATCGCATTTGGGCCAACGAAATTCTTCCAGGCCATTGGCTGTCTCCCTCGTTCTCGGCGTAGCCATCGCATGGCCTATATCTAGCGGACCAAACCTGTGACTGCCCCAGAGCGATTGACGTACCTGTAGAGAGATTGCTGCTAACGCGCACGCCTCCGCCAATCGCTCGGCGTCTCGCCGGTCAGCTTCCTGAATGCCGCGGCGAAGGCGGTTTGGGAGGCATAGCCAAGAGCCGCCGCGATCGAGACGACGGATTCGTCAGTGTCGCGCAGCATGTTCATGGCCTGCTCGAGCCGGTGCTGGCGCAGCCAGGCGTGAGGGGAAAGCCCGGTGCTTTCCTTGAAGGAACGGCAGAAATGGAAGCGCGACAGCCCGGCTTCCGAAGCCAGCGCCGCGAGCGAGACGTCCGCATCGCTGTCCGAGCGCAGGCGTTCGATGGCGCGGCGCAGCGCCGTGGGCGCGAGGCCGCCTATGGTCGGCTGGAACGCGATTGGCGTGCCAATGTGCGCAGCCAAGAGGTGAGTGGCCAGAAGGTCTGTCAGCTGATGCCTGAACAGAGCATCCAGTGCGGCACTGCCTCCAATCATATCCGCCGCGCTCAAGAGCAATCGGGACGCGGTGCGGTCGGGATGTCCCGTCCTTTCCACGAGATCGCCGGGAGCGGCCATATCGGCTTCGCCGGCGACGCGTTGGAGCGTTGTGGGCGGAAGATAGAGCTGAACGACATTGACGGGGCCGGGAATATCCCATCGGGCGCTTGAGCCGGCGGGAATGATCGTCACAACCCCGGAACGCGCCGTTCCGATCGCCACTGATCTTCCCGAGCGTCGCTCCAGCTGTTGCAGGCCGGTCGGATAAGTCATGATGACGTGATCAGCCATGGGCTCGACGACGTCGTGCAGCGCATTGTGCTTCCAATGTGCGATCGCTCCACTGGACGGATCGGAAGCCACGCGCAGCGGAGCGGTCTTCAGCACGCGCGCCATCTCCACATCGGCAGGACGCCGTTCGGCATTCGGCAAATCGCGCTGGTGCGCCTTGGAAGCGTCTGGCTGATTCTGCGAAAGATCGCGCGAAATTGGATTGCAGCTCATGACTTGTCCTCGCCATTGAGGGCGGTCTGTTACCCGCAGAGCGTTCGCTGTTATCGCGTACGCCGTCTCCACTCGCCCGGTGTTTCGTTGGTCAGCTTCCGGAATGCGGCGGCGAACGCGGTCTGGGAGGAATAACCAAGCGCGGCTGCGATCGAGACGACGGATTCGTCAGTGTCGCGCAGCATGTTCATGGCCTGCTCGAGCCGGTGCTGGCGCAGCCAGGCGTGAGGGGAAAGCCCGGTGCTTTCCTTGAAGGAACGGCAGAA
>NZ_JAFCLR010000031.1:0-90428 GCF_018131065.1 Bradyrhizobium sp. AUGA SZCCT0431
CAGAGGGCGCAGGGAATGCCGGATGCGCGCTGCACCCGCGGTCTCGTGTGCGAATAGTGCAAACAAAGCTGCACACGAGCATACAGGGCAGCGGAGAGCATCCGACATTCCCTGCGCAATGGCTTTACGGCTTATAACGCGATCTCCCCGGTCGGGCCGTGCTCGTTGTCACCGTCATCAGTGCGAAGCGTGAGCTCCTCACCAATTTGACGCCAGCATACGGGGCATCAGGACCACGCGTCTTTACCGTACGCTCAAGCTGCGCTCGTCAGTCGCAACATCAGCGTCCACCGCGACCTGCCCCTCGTTGTGACGTTGGCCAACGCCCCTCTGAGCGGGACAGGATGGCGATAGATATGCCCTGATTTGGTCTTCTGGTAAACCGAAATATTTTTGATTCCTGGGCTTGACACGATTTCCGAAAACCAGAGCTGATTTGCCCGTCGGGTTGTTTTGTCGCACGCGGGTCTCGCTTGCGCGGGAGGAGACGCTGTTCTCAAGACATAGCTAGATTGGGGCGTGAACCCATACGTTCGCGCGATCACGGGACGTCCGCTTAATCGTGCACTGCGGACTCGATTCAGGCATGGCACGAGGAAAGGTGCCCGAAGCACATCGCAACACTTTAAGCGAGCGGTCAGCGTTCTCTTGGCCGCCATGTCGATGGCGGGCCGTCGACAGATATCCTTTCAACCCCTGGTAGCGCAATCCGGAGTGTATGGTACCGTGCACTTATCGGGACGATTTCCGTCCCGGATTTGGAAGGACATGTCATGAGATCGTCGTCAGGCGTTGTCGCGCCCTCAGCTGTCGCTATCCTGTCAACTGCGTTGTTGTGCGGCCCGAGCGGTACGGCAATGTCGCAAACCGCAACAGGCTCCGCCACACCGCTTCCTAGCATCACGGTCGACGCGCCGAAGCAGGTGGCAAGGCCACAAAGGCCGAAACGGGTGGCAAACACAGTTGCATCTCGCCGGACATCGCCAAGCGCTCAAACGCCATCGGCTGCGCCAGGTTCAGTAATGGCGAGGTTTGCCGCACTTGAGAAAACCTCCAGCAATTACACCGATGGTCACCAAACAAGTTTCAAGTACGGCAACCAACCCTGGAATGGATGCTCCGCGTCGGCGAGTGAGTTTCTTTTTTCGCCAACGTGCAGAAACGTGCGCAACCACAAAACCTATGAGGAGTGCAGGCAAACCCACCTGTTTTTGGGTGCGAACGACCGTGGAGTCTGGTGGTATTGCAGCAGCTTGCTCGCCGGGGGGAAGTTGGCCGGAGAGAAGCATCAGGTCACCGAACTCAAGCGATCAGGACGTCGCTAGACCATACCGCCCGCTGGCTGCGCCCGAGCGCGGGATAGCATGTTCAACTAACGGACGTACGGGGATCATGAGTGCGTAGCCGGCAATATGAAGCGCCTTCTCATCAATTCGGCATGTTCTTGCTGATGCAAGACTTAGGAATAAGCGGAGACCGATTGGCAGCTCCGCCTCAGACCGCTTCGGTCCAGCTCTCCGAGAATGCCAACGCCGACGTCGAGAATGGCCGCCCCTCGCGTTCCCGCGGCCAGGATCGTCCCTTCGCCTCGACGCCGTTGCGGACGAGACGGGTGCCGAGCGCCGGGATCAGCACGGTGCACACACCGTAGCGCCGGTCGGGAATCTGGTTCGGCTGCGAGTGGATGAGCAGCGGTTCGCCGATATCGAACCAGGTAAGTGAGATGTCTTCGCCGTGCGACTTGATATATTCAGTCCAGAAGTAGCGCGGATCTCCGGCTTTGGAGAATTGCGCGTCCGCACAGGGGATAGTTGTATCGGAAAGTTCGGCATTGAGCATGCCTTGCACGGTAGACTGCAGCCACCGCGCCATCGCGATGTTGTCGGAGTAAATGCGCCAGCGCCCTTCCGTCAGCTCGCTTTTCAAGTAGAGAACGTGTCCGGGACCAGCCGGCGAAAAGATGATCCGCCAATAGCTCGCCTCTGTCGAGTTCGGCTCGCCGTCCTTCGGGCTCAAGCGGATAAACGGGTTCTCGCCCGTCAGGATCGTTTTGTTGGGATCGGCAATGCTCATGTAACTGGTCCTCATTCCGCGTAATATCCGGGGATACTAACGGTTCACGTCATCGCTGCAAGGAGCACGGCTGACGTCCGCTTCGGGTTATTCGCGTCGGTTGACCGGACTACGGCGACTTCCGGTCTACCCCGTGAACGGACATACCGGCGGCCAACTACCGCGGTAATAGGGCGCTATTAGTGTTGTCTACGCGCTGGATACGATGATGCGCGAAGCCGAGCACCAAAGGGCGAGCAACAGTCGCTGGCCGGAAGTTACCAGCGGCAGTCATAGGGCTCCGAGCGATCGACTGCGCCAACCGCCGAGGCACGATCGGTTCGCAGACGCGGGACCCTGCGCGCAGCGGCGTCCACCGAAGCGACCTTCAACCGCGAAAGGAGTGCCTGATTTGTCGCAGCATCGACATAGTACCGTCGGTGTACCTGCCATTACAGATGTACTGATCTAGCTGCGATGCACCAAGCATAAGCAAGACTGTAACCACGAAGCCCTTGAACATAGTGGGCCTCCTATGGAGACCGCCAACCGGGCTGGTCGGATTAAAGCGTTTCGGAAATTCGCTATCGCTCGTCGCGACCTATCTGCAATGGCGGGAAGCTTGACAATGACTGGTAACTAAACCCTTAAAGGGCAGCACAGCACGCTTTGCCATCGCAAAGCCCGGGCTGCCGTTTGGGACGGCCGGGCACACGCCGCACTATTCCGCAGAGCTGGGTGAAATCGATCTAGCCGCACGACGGTAGACCAGCGCCTCTTTAGCATTTTCAATGCCGAGCGCGACCAGTTCGCGAACCTGAACTGGCACCTCGATTTTGGTCTCCCATAATCAGCGACCATCCTCCGGCCAATTGATGGGCGTGAACCTAAGCCGCCGTCGGTCCATTTCTTCGCGAAGCTTATCCGCGTATGCGCGGACGCCCTCGCCTGCGAAGCGATAGCGGCTTCCTGCATCCAATGCGACTTGATGACGGACGTTCTCGTAAAACGCCAACAGGCGTTCGTCCTTCATTTGGGAATAATTCATATGTGGCCTCAAAAAAAAGCAGACCAAAAGAGAAGATTAGACACCAACCCGGCCATGAGCCAAGACCTTTCACGTATTTTTCGCGTCTCAGCTCAAAGAGGATTGTGAAACGGCAGGTAGGATCGAACCGCATACGCTCGCCGAAACCCAATGCCGCGCCACCTGACAACCGTAGCTCTTTTGCCACACGGTATGAGTTTGGCTTACTTGTGCTGTTTTCAGTGCAGACGCCACCGAAGGGATCATTAGCTTGCATAACCGGCGGCGCGGCGGTTGTGGACTCGCTCGAGGGGCCAGCGCGGTTCTAACCCCTCCGAACGAGTCCGCTCGCGTGGCTGCTTCATGGCCGCCGCTTAGCCGATCACGTCAACACCACGGGCGCCGGAGGGCGGACAACTGGTTGCCTCGCATACGAACCGAACGACCAAGCCTTCGTTGATTAAGAACAAGCGACTTGATGAAAGTCTGACCGGCCAGCGTGAGCAAATCGCCTGGAGGCGGCATGACATATTGGACCGTGGGTGTCGTCGCAATCTTGTTGGCGGTCTTTCCCGTCGTTGCGAGCGCGCAGGTGAACTGCGAAGCAATACCTCACGGACCCGTGCGCACCGATTGCTACCTGGGCCTAAGTCAGTTCTATCGTGGACAATCTGATCTTGCCGCGGCCAGAGCGCGCGCACAATCAGACGCCGCGTGGTATCGCGCAATTACTGGAACAGACCCTCCGAACCCCAAGCCACATCGGCGACGGCACAGACTTGGCCGTTGATCAAGGGTGTTGGGGTCCTGAGCCCCCAACCGGAAAACGGCCCCAGCGGCGGGGCAGCGACTGGGGCCGTCTTTTCATCGGGTACATTGTGGGGGACGTTGCACCCGGTCGTGTAGAATCAAGCAATCTCGGTAACAATCGTTCCAGTGCCCCCGTTCGGCTCGGCCTCATCTTGCCCGCCTATGAACCGGTCCATCATCAAGCCCAGCGCCGCCGGCGCGCCGCTGCGTAACCTCCGACAAGCGAAACCATCATTGCGAGAAAATCATGATGATCATGAATACAAATACGAGCGCACTCGCGACGACCCCATAAACTAGATCGCCGCGTTCGCGTTTCGTCATGTTTTGGATCCCAAGGTCAGGTCCCGAACGCGACGCCGACGAAGTCAGCGTCTCGCCAGACCAAGCGACACTCCCGAACCGTCCGAAAATTATCGAACGACAGATCGAATTCCACCGGCAACACGTTTAGCTGCTCCAAGCGAACGCCGGCTCCAGAATTCGTCACGTCGCGAACGCAACAAGGAAGGACACCGGCCCCGCCATGAAAGTATAACAGTGCGCTCCGATTGATATGCGTCCGGCCGATCGCGCGACGCTCTCGACCTGTGGACTTTAGCACTTGCTCGACAGTCGACATGGCAGTCCCGTGAAGCGTGCAGCAGGATCAATTTGAGCGGGACGCCGCCTACAGCGGCGCCCCTAGTCGAGCGGTACGCTGGATTGGTGATCTGGACACCTCTCAAATCCGCACGACTACCCGGAATGATAGGCCTACGTTCGCACGCGGCAACGAAACTCGCGTATTAAGCTTGATACGCTCGCTGCGGGTTAATTCTGGAACCGGACGCGGTCGTGGCGTCAAACCTAACGTCCGCTCTTTCCCAAACAGCGGACATCACGCATCAAGGCCGCACTTCCGAAAAGTGCCAGACTCGGAAGTGCCTGATGTCGAGAATGACGCAAACCGCTTCCTCTCCCACCGTCAGACGGAAATGAGCGCATAGGGCAACCCTGAAGGCTTCTGCACGCCCATGGCGACGTTGTACACTCGCGCTCCGGCGGGCGTGCGGCCCTCATACTTCCCGCGATGCGCATGACCATGCACTACGGCGCATACTTTGAAGCGGTCAATGGTCTCTGCAAGGCGCGAGCACCCGAGGAAGGGATAAATTTCGAGAGGTTCACCCTCTACCGTGCCGACAATCGGGGCATAGTGAAGGACAACGACAGCGCGCCGGCTGTTCACCGTGCGCATGATGTTCTCCAGCCGCATCGCTTCATTCATCGCTTCGGCAACAAACGTCTTGATCGCCGGCTCGCCGAAAGAGCTCAGCATTCGTGGACCAAATCCGCCGGCAAAGCCCTTCACACCAATAAATGCCACGCCATTAACTTCGGCTGCCTGGCCATCGAGCAGGTGTACGCCCGCGTCACAAAGGATTCGTTTCACCTCGTCGGCATGTCCCGACTCGTAATCGTGGTTCCCAAGGACGCCGATTACTGGGATAGAGCAGGCACGCAGCTCTTTAGCGAGGATTTCCGCCTGTGCCGGAGTTCCGGTATCGGTGAGGTCGCCGCAAAGGACCAGGGCGCCGGCACTCTTCGAGATTGCTTGAAACAATTCACGAAGCGAGCTCGACTGCTCATCCTTCACATGAAGATCGCCCATGCTTGCAAATGTGAATGAACTTGCATCATCGTTCATTGCCGCACTCGTCTTCGCCGTTCAGAAAGCCCCATTTCTCGGTCGCACTTCGGTAATCGGAGCTGGAAAGCAACCGACCACGGCAGAGTTTCGTCGCCGGTGGCGGACCTTCCCGCTGCCGACTCAATCGTTCAAGAAGATCGTCAAGCAGCCAATCTGGAATGGCATCTCGCTCGCTCGGATAGATCCAACGAAACGTGAGCAGATGACAAAGCAGTATCTCCCAATGTGGGTTCATGTACATGATCAGGCGCTGCCAATCGATTGCCTCTCGCTGCTTAAGAATGAGATGGACGATATCGACGCCATCATGACGGTTCCGCTTCTGGATGAACGCCTTGGACCAGATCAGCTCGGTGGGGTTGATCACAGGCACGCAATGCCCGAGCACTTGAGCCTGTGCTGCATACTGAAACCACTCTTCCTGAACCGGCACGGCCGCCGTTGCTGGAACCAAAGATGATGTCAACGAAATCGCGGCCGCGGTGAACTTTTCCCAGCCAACTCTCATCCGCCGATACCCGATTGTTCCGCTGTAGGTGAGAGAGCAAGCGGGGGAATTCCGCGGCAGTCGTAAAAATGTCTAGGTCCTTTGTCGGGTACCGCGCGTGGGTATAAAGATTTACGGCGTACCCGCCTCCGATCATGAACGGAAGATCCGATTCGAGGAGATCCCTCAGGACATTTGAATAGAACTGCTCCGTTTGGGTAAGAGACGCGAGCTTGAACGCATCGACATCTGTCGAACGTTCCGTACCCAGCGGTGCAATCTGGCGATCTCGCGCTTGCACTGATCACTCCATTTGTTTCACTCCATTTGTTCCTTAATACTAATCGCCGCGCATCCTGGAAGTTCCTTTGAGTTCCGAATTGAACGATCGGCGAACGGCTGGGCGGCAGCAGAAGGCGTGCGAAAGAGCAGGACAAACGCTTCCTAGCGACCCCCGCCGCCGTGCATCTGCGTCGAAGCCTGCGTCGATACACTCGCGACTAAGGATCATGCTGGAGAGAGCGCCAAATCGACTATCTTTTGAGGCTTCGGTCGGCGGACGCTCGCGGCGGGGAATTAGGAAGCAGCTAGGTCACTCAAGCCTGAGATGTCCGTTTAGGGTCAAAGCCGACTTCGCGCCGCATCGTGACGGTGGTGCCAGAAGCAGACAAACCATCGATCGCCTGGCATTCCATCGGCGATCAGGGCGAAGGGCCAATTGAAGAAGTAGCAACGGACGCTGCTGAGTACGCCTCGTCAACGACGCTGGTTGAGCGGCCGGCACACCCGTTCACAACACTGTTATTGCGCCCTGTCGCGCTGCTCGCCTCCCTCAACTGGGCCTCTCGCGCTTGTTGTTGTACTCTGGGCGCAGCAACCGCACGGTCGCGAGGAGGAATTTACATGAACACCTTCGTACTCAACCGCCGCAACCTCCTCGTCGCCGGCGGGTCCGTCCTGGCAACCGGGGTTTCCGGGCTGCTGTTGCCCGCCCGCGCGGAAGGCCTCGCACCGACCCCTTCGATGCCGGGCGGGGCCAACAACTACCTCAAGGGCGCGCCGACCGTGGATCGGATCGGCAAGGGTGGCTTCTGGATGACCGGCACCGTACGCCGCGCAGGCGACGGGGCCCCGCTTGCCGGGCAGCGCGTCCAGATCTGGGCGCACACGACCGAAGGGCGGGAGGGAGACCAGCGTAGTCATGGGGCGACGCTCACCGACAAGAACGGGGCGTTCCGCCTCGAGATGCCGCAGATCATTCCGATCTTCGGCCAGCCGCATGGTCACCTCGCCTATGACAGTGGTGAATTCAAAACCGTCTTTCTACGTCCCGTGATGCGCAGCGCCAAAGATACCAGCCTCGAGGCGCACTTCGTCCTTCAGCCGGCCTGACCGGGTTGGGAACACAAGGATGAGATTGGCGAAGGTGACCCTGATCTGGGCCGCCCTTGCAGCAGCCATTTGCGTGCCGATCGCCGCTGCAGCAGCGAGCCCGCTGCTCGCATGGCGCGATCCGGTCTACATACTGGCCGGGTTCGCAGGGATTGTCGCAATGGGTCTTGTGCTCGTTCAGCCTTTGCTGATTGGCGGATACTTACCGGGACTGTCGGCTTATCGTGGACGGCGTGCACATCACTGGATCGGAGGCGCGCTGGTCGTGGCGGTGGTGGTCCACGTCGCGGGCCTCTGGATCACCAGTCCGCCTGATATGATTGATGCCCTTCTGTTCTCATCACCGACGCCGTTCTCGGCCTGGGGTGTGATCGCCATGTGGGCCATCTTCGCCGTCGCGATTATAGCTGCACTTCGCCGGCGATTGGGACTGCGAGCGCGAACGTGGCGTATCGTCCATATGCCCCTCGCGATTGTCATCGTCGTCGGGAGCGTGGTCCACGGCATCCTGATCGAGGGGACGATGGAGACGATGTCGAAGGCCGCGCTTTGCGCGCTGGTCCTTGCGGCGACCATAAAAGTCATGGCTGACCTGTGGGTGCGGAGAAAGCGAGGGACATCGCGCGGAGAGAGCGTTGCGCGAGAGGCCGTAGGGCGGATTGAGCCGAAGGCGTAATCCGCCGCGCTAGCTACATCGCAAACGAGCTTGTGCTATCCTGAGCCCTATGTCGAGTTATCGTCACGTGTGCATCGGCGAGCGGAGAGTACTGCAGCAACCATCAACCGTAGGCCAAGATGGCGGATTACGCCTTCGGCTCAATCCGCCCTACGGAATACGAGCTTGGAGACCACCCATGACCACCGCCCCCTACCCCGATGGCGCGGGCTACGTCCGCGGACGCTATGTTCCGATCGCCGAGGCGACGCTGCCGGTGACCGATTGGGGTTTTACGCGCTCCGATGTCGTCTATGACGTCGTGCATGTGTTCAAGGGCGGCTTCTTCCGACTCCGAGATCACCTCGACCGGTTCGAGCGCTCGATGGAAAAGCGCAGAATCCATCCGCCGGAAGATCGCGCCGCCATCGAGGCGATCCTGCATCGCTGTGTCGCGCTCACCGGCCTTGCGGACGCCTATGTGGCGATGGTGGCCTCGCGCGGGCGGCCGCGGGTTATGGGATCGCGCCGGCCGGCGGATTGCGAAAACCATTTGATTGCGTATGCGCTGCCCTGGATCGACGTCGTGCCGAAGGACGTGCAGGCGCGCGGCGCCCATGTCTTTGTTGCCTCGACGCCGCGCGTGCCCGACGCCTCGGTCGATCCCACGGTGAAGAACTATCAGTGGAACGACCTGACCTCCGGCCTGATGGAGGCGCACGATGCCGGTTTCGACACCGCGGTGCTGTGCGACGCGCAGGGTTTTCTCACCGAGGGGCCGGGCTTCAACATCTTCGTCGTCAGGGACGGAAGGGTGACGACGCCCGACCGCGGCAGCCTGCGCGGAATCACGCGGCAATCGGTGCTGGACCTGTGCGCCGAACTCGGCATCGAGGCGGCGGTCGAGCCGATCCCGCGATCGGCGCTCGACCACGCGGACGAGGTCTTTCTCGCGACCACCGCCGGCGGCGTCATGCCGGCGTCGCGCATCGGCACGCGCATCCTCGGCAACGACCGGCCCGGGCCGATCTCGACGCGGCTCAAGGATATCTATTGGCGCAAGCACGATGAGGGCTGGCACCACACGCCGGTCCGGTATCAGCTGGCCGAAGCGGGCGAATGAGCGGCGCCCAGCCGCGGCAGCCCGGATGAGCCAACGGCAGCATCGAAGACCCCTCCGCACCCTGCGATTACGCCTCGGCTCAATCCCGGCCTACGCCCTCCATGGAGAGTTCCAATCGTGGCCAACCAAGCCCCAGCGGCTCAAGCCAGCTGGTTTTGGGCCCTCGTCCCTTGCCGCCTGGCGGTTCGCTCCGGCGGGTTTTCCTTGCGGAGCACCCACAGACGGACCTAGGTTGTCGGCCTCGATCAAAACAGGGAGTGCGGACGTGGCGACAGGTACTGTGAAGTGGTTCAACGCAACCAAGGGATTCGGGTTTATCCAGCCCGACAACGGCGGCAAGGATGTGTTCGTGCATATCTCGGCGGTGGAAAAAGCCGGACTGAGTTCCCTGAATGAGGGCGCCAAGGTCAGCTACGAAGAAAAAGAAAACCGCGGCAAGACCTCCGCGGAAAATCTGAGAGTTGGCTAACGAAGATATTTCCCGCCGGTTCACGCCGGCGGGGGCTACGTCCCCACTGCTGCGATCCGGGCCGTCAAGACAGCCGCTTGCCCGGCCGGAGATGGTTGAACGCTTATCCTCGCAGCATCTGCCCGGCGGCGGCATGCTGAATCAGCCCTTAACATAACCGCTCAAATCCGAGCGCGGCCCCACCGGCATTTTCCATTTCTCTGCGCTAGCGTTGCCCCCAGAACGTGGTGGAGGCAGGCGGCACCCTATTGGTGCCGCTCTCGACATCACGACCGGGGAAACGGGGAAGTGGCCGAGATTGCAGAGACATCGGTAGTCCGTCGTGCATCGCCAGGGGATGCCGCACGCACGCGCGCGCCGGTGGCGCCTGCCGGCGCGCTGACGCCGCTGGCCGAAATCCCCGCCGCCCAATGGCGCGCGCTGTCAGAGCGCGTCGCCGAGCCCAACGGCTATTACCTCCCGGAATGGGAATTGGCGGTCAACGCTTCCGCGCGCGGACGCGTCGGTGCCTCTGCATTGAGTGCCTGGAGCGATGCCGCCGAGCTGACCGGGTTGATGCCGGTTATTTCGATGTGGCGCGCCTACAGTATTCCGCTGCCCGTTTGGGTCAGCGCCGATCCCTACGGCTCGCTGTCCACGCCGCTGCTGGGCCGCGATCATGCCGAACAAGCGGCAGGGCGCCTGTTGGACGGCGCGCGCAAGGCCGGTGCTCACGCGTTGATGCTGCGCGACATGTCGCTGGACGGCGCCGCGATGAAAGCCTTTACCGCTGTCCTGGCCCGCGACGGCCTCACGCCGCGCGTGCTGCAGTCGCATGTCCGCGCCGCCCTCGATGCCACCCTCGACGCCGATGAGTTGCTGCGCGAGGGGCTGGGGCCAAAAAAACTGAAAGAGCTGCGCCGCCAGCGCAACCGGCTTGGCGACCATGGCGAGGTGCATTTCGACATTGCGCGCACGCCCGCCGAGGTTACGGCCGCGCTCGAAACCTTCCTTGCGCTGGAAGCCAGCGGCTGGAAAGCCAAACGCGGCACCGCGCTGGTGCAGCATGCGGGCGATGCCGCCTTTATCCGCCGTGCCACTTCGGCGCTCGCGGCCACCGGCCAATGCGAGATCGTGACGTTGCGCGCCGGCGAGACGCCGGTGGCAGCGGCCATCGTGCTGCGGCATCAGGATCGCGCGTTCTATTTCAAGCTCGGCGTCGACGAACGCTTTTCGAAATTTTCGCCGGGCGTGCAGCTGACGCTCGATCTGACCCGGCATCTCTGTGCCGATCCTGCGATCCGCCTCGTCGATTCCACCGCCAACGCCGACCACCCCATGATCAATCCGATCTGGCGCGGCCGGCTTGCGATCGGCGACGTGCTGTTTCCGCTGCGGCGGGGCGACGTGGTCGCAACGCTGGCGCAAACCGCCTTGACGCTGCGCAAGCTGGCCCGTGAGCCGGCGCGCCGCGCCATCCGCTTCATCAGGGAACGCCAGGAGAAATCCTCATGAATACGCAGACCGCCGTAGCACCGGTCATCACCGCCGATAACGACGCGCTGCGCCGCGACTTTCCGCTAAAGCCGTTCGCGATCCGCCACAAGCTGGCCGGCCATCCGCTCCTGATGCTGCCGCGCATCGCGCAGCTCGCGGCCGAACTGCCGCGCGATTTGATCGAATATAATTCCGGCAAGGTCGCGATCAGCCAGGATCCCGACGCCATTCCCTCGGTTGATCTCGATCCCGTGGAAGTGGTGAAGAGCATCGAGACCGCCGGCGCCTGGATGGTGCTCAAGCGGGTGGAGAATTCGCCGGAATATCGCCAGTTGCTGGAAGACACCCTGCTCTCGGTGGCGCGCGCCCGCGGCTTCAACAGCTTAGGCGACGCCGGCTTCGAGCAGCTCGAAGGTTTCCTGTTCGTGTCGTCGCCGAATTCGACCACGCCGTTCCATCTCGACAGCGAAGACAATTTCTTCGTGCACATCCACGGCGAAAAATTCTTCACCATCTTCGACAACAACGACCGCGCCATCGTCTCCGACGACGAGATCGAGCGCTCGATGACCAAGCACCGCAATCTGAAATATGACGAGCGCTTTGCCGCCCGCGGCCAGGAGTTTCATCTGTTCGCCGGCGACGGCTGCTACGTGCCGTATCAGTGGCCGCACTGGGTGCGCACCGCTGACTCGTTCTCGATTTCGATGGCGATCACCTGGAAGACGCGCGAGGTGCGCCGCCTCAACGACCTGCACTTCTTCAATTCGATGCTGCGCGGCATCGGCCTGCCGCAGCAGCCGCCCGGCAAGCAGCCGGCGCGCGACGCGCTCAAGCTCGCCTTCTACCGCACGGTGACGACGGCGATCAAACCGCTCCGCGCCTCGATGGCGATGCGCCGCCTGCTCCGCCGCATCGCGCTCGGCAAGCGCGCGAATTATTATTTGGAGGGCGTGTAATCCCTCCAGTCGTAGCCCGGGTGAAGCGAAGCGCAACCCGGGACTGCTTACCTTCGTGGCCCCGGATTGCGCTTCGCTCCATCCGGGCTACGTGAACACCCTCACTTCAGCGGCGAGTGCGGCGCCGGCAGCATGATGGTCGAGTGCATCTCCTCGAGGAAGCCCGGGCCCTTGCCGAGGAATTCCTGCCAGGCCGGATCCTTCAAGGCATTGCCACGCGCTTCCGCACGCGCGTTGAGATCAGGATAGGCCCAAATGTGGCAGGCCTCGTTGGGCTGCCCCGCTTCGGTCGTCCACAAACCCACGATCTTTGAATATTTTTC
The DNA here is from genome assembly GCF_018131065.1 of Bradyrhizobium sp. AUGA SZCCT0431. Lineage (NCBI taxonomy): Bacteria > Pseudomonadati > Pseudomonadota > Alphaproteobacteria > Hyphomicrobiales > Nitrobacteraceae > Bradyrhizobium > Bradyrhizobium sp. AUGA SZCCT0431. Next base: position 12,467 of record NZ_JAFCLR010000031.1, read on the forward strand.
ACGCGCCGGCAGCACCGCCGTGAATGCATCGAGCCATTGCTTGAGGCCGCCGGCCGGCTTGCCGCGGTAGTTGCGCAGTTCGTAGATATTGCCTGAGGATGCCGGGGCCACCGGCGGCTTCACCGCGTTCATCAGGCGGACGTCCTGACGGACCAGGAGCGGACGGATCAGCGGAATGTACTCGGCCGTCCAGCGCGGGTTCTTGGCGAGCTCGGCGCGAAGGCGTCCGCGCTCCTCGAAACTGTTGTAGCTCCACATATGCAGGACCTGGTTGAGCGGCCCGATCTCGGTCATCCAGTAGCCTTCGAGCTTTCCGTAATCGTTCTTGCGGATGTCCGCCGACACCGTGCTCGCCGCTTTCACCATGTCGCCGAGCGTGCCGGGCTTTACGGTGTAGGTTCGCAGTTCGTAGATCATGGCGTTTTCCCCAAACTTTGCCTTATCGATCGTCATGGCCGGGCTTGTCCCGGCCATCCACGAATTTCTTGTCGCGCGAGTGTAAGGACGTGGATGCCCGGGACAAGCCCGGGCATGACGAACTCAGCTATTCCGCCGCCTGCGCGTTGATCTCTCCCGATACCTGGCGGATGGCGCGGGCGAGTTGATCGGCGGGTTGCGCGCCCGAGATCGCGTATTTCTGCGCCAGCACGAAGGTCGGCACGCCGGAGATGCCCTTCTCGGACGCTTCCTGCGCCTGGCCCGAGATCAGCGCGACATCCTCGTCGGTCGCGAGGCGCTTGCGCACGTCGTCGGCATCGAGGCCGATATCGGCGGCGGCCTGCACCAGCACGTCGATATCGGTGAGATCGCCGCCGTCGCGAAAATACAATTCCATCAGCCGCTGTTTCATCTCGCCGGATTTGCCTTGCGCTTCCGCCCAGTGGATCAGGCGATGGCAATCGGTGGTGTTGGGCTGGCGCTTTACGAGCTCAGGCCGGTAGGTCAGGCCCTCCTCGCCCGCGGCCGTGACGACGCGGCCGGCAATGCTCTTGTAGGCTTCGACCGAGCCGAACTTGGCGGTGAGATACTCGTCGCGGCTGATGCCCTCGCGCGGCACCCAGTTATTGAGGAAGAACGGCCGCCAGCGCACCTCGACCGGCACATCCGGCACCAGCGCCAGTGCGTTCTCGATCCGGCGCTTGCCGATATAGCACCACGGGCAGACCACGTCGGAGACGATGTCGATCTTCAGCGGCTTTATGGTGCTCATGGGCGCGTCCTCGGGCTTCAAATGATGGCCGGAAAGTAAGCCGATTGAGGCCCGGGACAAGACCCCGGGCCGCATGCCGCCATTACATAACCTCCGCGGTTATTGTGGCCGCGGACGGGTCTTCGTAGAAATCGGGCAACGATTCAACCGCGGAGCCCGATATGACCGCCATTTTCAAGCCGGAAGGCCCTCTCTTTCGCGCCACCGAGCATGCCGGCGGCCCCTGGTCGCCCGATATGCTGCAGGGCAGCGCGACCACCGCGCTGATGACCCGCGAGGTCGAGCGGCTGGCCAATGCATCCGGATTTGCGGTGCGCCGCCTCACCTTCGATTTGTGGCGGCCGGCGGGATTGCGGGCCTTCGGCCTGGAGACCGAGATGCTGCGCGACGGCCGCAAGGCCAAGACCATCCAAGTGCGGCTGACGGACGGCGAGACTGAAATCGGCCGCTGTACGGCGCTCTTGACGGCGCAGGGCAGCGAGTCGCCGGCCGATCCTTTCTCCAAAAATTCGGCCAGCGATGCGCCGCCGGAGCAAGGCACGCCGCCGCCGGCCTTTGCGCAGAAATGGAGCCGCTATTTCCAGAACGTCTCGGTGCGGCTGATTGAAGGCGCGCTGGAAAAGCCCGGACCCGCGGCGGCATGGATGCGGCTCGACGTGCCAATGGTTGAAGGCGAGACCAACACGCCGCTGCTGCAGGCGGTGCAGGCCGCGGACTTTGCCTCAGGCGTCGGCCAGATCGTCGACATGCGCGAATGGACTTTTATCAACCCCGAGATCAGCCTGTATTTCTTCCGCCCGCCCGAGGGCGAATGGATCCTGATCCGCTCGCGCACCCGCGCCGGCGCCAATGGCGCGGGGCTGACCATGGCGACGCTCAGCGACCGCAAGGGCGCGTTCGCCGAAGTGCTGCAGGCGATGACCTTCGAGCGCCGCGCCGCGCAGGCTCAGGCGTCGTGATTTGTCTTCCGTCATGGCCGGGCTCGTCCCGGCCATCCACGTCTTTGTCTCAAAGAAGCAAGACGTGGATGCCCGGCACAAGGCCGGGCATGACGACGTTTGGTATTTCAAGGCGCGAGATACTGCAGCAACCTCGGATCGTCGCGGACCTCCTGCGCCGATCCTGATAGCGCGACCCTGCCGCGGTCGAGCACGAAGGCGCGGTCCGCGACCCGCAGCGCGAGATCGAGATGCTGCTCGACGATGACGATCGCGATATCTTTGGCGAGCAGGATCAGGCGCTCGGTGATTTCCTCGATCACACCGATCCAGACGCCTTCGGTCGGCTCGTCCAACAACAACACCCGCGGGTTCGACAACAGCGCGCGGCCGATCGCGAGCATCTTGCGTTCGCCACCGGACAATGTACCGGCAACCTGATCCATCCGCTGGCCGAGCTTTGGAAATATCTCCAGCACGCGGTTGACGGCCTGGCCGTCGCGGTTGGTCAATGCGCCGACGGCGAGATTGTCGCGCACCGAAAGCCTGCCGAATACGGAATGCTCCTGCGGGACGTAGCCGACGCCGAGGCGAATGCGCTGCTCGGTCGGCAGCGCGCCGACACTGCGGCCATCGAGGCTGACGGCGCCGCCGAGCAACGGCAGTTCGCCGACGATCGCCTTCATCAGCGTGGTCTTGCCGGCGCCGTTGCGGCCGAGAATGGCGACGCCGCCGCGCCACGGCACGGCCATGCTGACGCCGAACAGCACCTGGCTCCTGCCATAGCCGGCGTTGACGCTCTGGATGTCGAGATATCTGTCCTGATCAGGCACGGCGGAGATAGACCTCCTGAACCCGGGCGCTCGACTGGATATGCGCAACCGATCCGCAATCGAGCACGCTGCCCTGATCGAGCACGGTCAGCCGGTCGCAGATGTCCCTGATGAAATCGAGGTCGTGCTCGACGATAACGAGGGAGCATTTTCTCTTGATCGGCTGCAGGAGCTCGCCGGTTACCCGGCGTTCTTCGAGGCTCATGCCGCCGGTCGGTTCGTCCAGCAGTAGAAGTTTTGGCTCGGGCGCCAGCGCCATCGCGATTTCAAGCCATTGCTGCTGGCCGTGCGACAGCGCGGACGCCGGTTCCGCCGCGCGGTCGACCAGGCGGAACTGCTCGAGCATGGCCATGGCGCGATCGTGCAGCACGCCGCGGCTGCGCGAAAACACCAGGCTGGGCAGCGAGCACTGCGCCTGCAGCGCCAGCAGGATGTTGTCGTACAGCGTCAACGCCGGCAGCACGCTGGTGATCTGGAATTTCAGACTCATGCCGGCGCGCGCCCGCTCCGCCGGCGAGGCCTGCGAGATATCACGGCCGCCGAACGTCACCGTGCCCGATGTCGGAATCTCCGCCCCGGCGACGCATTTCATCAGCGTGCTCTTGCCCGAACCGTTAGGTCCGATCAGGCCGTGGAATTCGCTTTCGGCAACGGTGAGATCAGCGCCGTTCAGCGCCGTCAGCTTGCCAAAAATCTTGATCAGGCCGCGCGCTTCAAGAAGAGCCACGATCGCCCTCCTCCGGCAGCCGGCCGAAATTGCCGACACGCTCGCGCTCGCTCAGGATCAGGCTGATCAGGCCGGCCGGGCGAAACAGGATGACCAGCAGCAGCAATACGCCGAGGATGATCGGCCAGATGTCCTGATAGGAGTTCGACAGCCAGAAACTGACCGCCTCAATCGCGACCGTGCCGATCACGGCGCCTATCAGCGTGCCGGAGCCGCCGAACAAAACGTAAAGAACCACCTGCGTCGAGATCACCACGCCCAGCATGTTGGGCCAGACGAAACCTTCGTGAAACGCATAAAGACTGCCCGCGAGGCCCGCGACGGCGCCGGCAAAGGAAAAGATGATCGCCTTGAGGCGCTGCACCTGATAGCCGAAGAAGGCGATCCGCTGTTCGTTCTCGCGCAGACCCGCCAGCGCCAGACCGAATTGCGATCGCACCAGAAAACGGCACAGCAAATAGACCGCCAGGAGAATACCGAGCGTCATGTAATAATAGACCGGCCCCTCCGTGATGTCGTAGCTGCCGAGCGACATCGGCGGGATCGAGGGAATGCCGTTCTGGCCGCCGAGATAATACCAGCCCCGCGCCACGCGGTCGGCCGCGTAGGAGCCGGTCAGGGTGCCCAATGAAACAAAGATCACGCTGGATGGATGACGTCCGAGCAGCAGAAACCCGCCGAGCAGCAGCGCAAAGGCAAAACCGATCAAAAGCCCGGCCGGCAGCACCAGCAGGATCGACGTCACGCCGAGATCGCGCGCGATCAGCGCCACGCCATAACCTGCCGTGCCGAAGAACACGGCCTGCCCGAAACTCATGATGCCGGCATATCCCCACACCAGATCGAACGAGAGCGCAAACAGGCACAGGATCAGAACCCGCGTGGCATAGATCGTCAGATAGTCCTTGAGGACGAATGGCAGCAGCACGGCGATCGCCAGCACCACGATTTCAATGATCGGCAGCACTTGCCATCGGCGCTGGCGGCCGACTCGAAGGGGAAGCGGCAGCGACGTCGTCGGGGTCGTTTCTGTCATCAATTGGCCAGCAAACCTGCTCCTGACTTGGCGGCGGCCTGCTGCCGCCGCGCGATGCTCAGTGTTACCTTCAGCATTTAGCATTCCTTGGGATCGACGAGGCCGGCGCTGCGCGCGACGATCTCATAATTGCCGCCCTTGGCAACCGCCGTGTACATCTTCATCTTGCAATGCCGCTTGCCGGGAACCATTTCGGCCGGTCCGCCGGGACCTTCGGCGATCTTGGCATGATCCAGTGCCGCCGCGACCCCGTCGCGATCGATCTTGCCGGCCTCCTTGACCGCCGCCTCCCACAGTTTGAGGCCGCGATAGGTCCCGGTCGCGGCACTGCCCGCGGCGAACAGGAAGGTGCCGGGAAACTGCTTTTCGTAGGTCGCATGAAGCTTGGCGCTGAACGGATCTTCCGGCGTGAGCGCCTTGAAATAGTCGAGGCAGCTCGCAAGGCCCTCGATCTCCGCCGCCTGGTTGATGTTGAGCGTGTTCTCGTCGTAATAGACGCAACTCAGCCGGCCGCCGTTCTTGAGGAACCCCGCCTCGTAGAGCTGCTTGAAGAACGGCCCGACCCCCGGCGGAATCACGGTGTTGAACACCACGTCGACTTTGTTGGAGATGACCCGGTTCACCGTGGCGCTGAAGTCGATCTGGTCGAGCGGGTAGTACTCTTCGAAGACCACCTCACCGCCATTGGCCTCGATCACCTTGCGGGCATAGACGTTCAGGGTGTGCGGCCAGACATAGTTGGCGCTCGGCAGCGCGAACCGCTTGCCGCCGTTCTTGATCAGCCAGGGGATGAATTCGTCGCACTGCTGGGCCGGCGTCGGGCCGGTGCAGAACAGATAGGGCGTGCATTCCTTGCCCTCATAGAGCTGCGGATAGATGTAGAGCGTCTTGCCGCGCGCGACGATGACGTCCTTGATCGCGTTGCGCATCGAGCTGGTGATGCCGCCCAGCACCAGATCGACCTTGTCGCGCTGGATCAGTTTTCGGACGTTGCCGACCGCGACCGATTCATTCGACGCGGTGTCCTCGATGAACAATTCCAGCGGCCGCCCGAGCAAGCCGCCGGAATCGTTGATTTCCTTGACCACCATTTTGGCGACGTTCGCATCCGCGTTGCCGGCGTAACCGATCGGGCCGGTCAAGTCGGTCGCGATACCAACCTTGATCGGGGCGGCCGCGGCGTTCGCCCAATCGGGACGAACGACCCAACTGCCGACACCGGTGGCAATGGCGGTGCTGGCAAAGGCGAAGTTGGAGAGAAACCGCCGGCGGTTGAGATGGCTGCGATCGCTGGACATGGACTAGACCCCTTTTCCTGAAATCAGGCCTTGCGGCCGAAACTTGATGAAGATGATGGCGAGAACGAACACGAGGACGTCGGCGATCACCGGCGGGATGATCCAGGGCAGGGCTGCGGCCAGCGTGCCGATCACGCCGGCGCCCGCGACGGGTCCCGCGAACGAGCCGACCCCGCCGACCATGACGGCGACGAACCCCTGGATCAGGAAGCGCAGGCCGAGATCGGCAAACAGCGAGAACACCGGCACGATCAGCGCCCCCGCGAGCCCTGCGAGCGCGGCGCCGAACGCAAAAGTGGCGCCATAGATCGCGTTGGTTGAAATGCCGGAAGCGCGGGCCAGCGCGGGGTTTTCCAGCGACGCCCGGATGCGCAAGCCGAAGGCGGTGCGCGCCAGCAGCAGATAGCTGCCGATCATCACCAGCGCCGTGATCAGGATGATGACCAGTCGCCAACTCGAAAAGTGCATGGTCCCGATATTGACCGAACCGCCGAGCGGCTCCGGGACCGACAGATAGAGCCCGCCGATCAGGCCGCGGACGATTTCGCGGATAATGAGCCCGAGCGCGTAGGTGCCCAGCATCGCCACGATCGGTGCGGCGTAAAATCGCCGGACGATGCTCCGCTCCAGCACAAATCCCAGTGCACCGACGGCAAACGGTGCGGCGGCCATGCCGACCCAGACCGGCGCGCCCGCGCTGTGCACGATATAGGTGACGTAGGCGCCGAGCAGGACGAACTCGCCCTGCGCGAAGTTGAAGATGCCCATCATGCTGGCGATGATCCCGAGCCCCAGCACGACCAGAACGACGATCGCGCCGAAACTCAGGATCTCGAACAGTGCGACGAACAGATTATCCATATGCCATCACCAGCAGCGTTGCGGCGTTCGGCTGCTTACATTTTCTTCCAGTCTCCCGCCTGCTCGAAGGCGTGCGCCGCGCGATAGATGGTCATTTCATCGAAATGCCGGCCGACCAGCATCAGCCCGACCGGAAGGCCGTCGACCATGCCGCAAGGTATCGACATCGCCGGGTGGTGCGTGATGTCGAAAGGCGCGGTGTTGGTGATCATCTCGAAGGCGCGCTGGCACACCTCCTCCCGGGAGGCGCCGGGTGCTGGCAGCGGCGTCGCCTTCATCGGCGTGGTCGGCATCAACAGCAAATCGTAATTCGCCAGCACTTTGTTGTAGGCCGCGGTCACGCGCCGCGAGATGTTGACGGACTTGCCGTAGTAGCGCGGCCCGAAATTATTGTTGATGTAGACGCCGAGCATCAGGAACAGTTTCGTCGTTTCCGACAGCGAGTCCGCCTGCCCGCGCCAGCCGCGATGAAAATCCATCAGCGACGTCGAGTACAGATCCGAGCGGCTGAGACCATAGCCGTCGCCGAACATCATGGTCTGGGCGATACCTTCCGCGCCGATCGGCGTCCAGACCGCCGGCGCCACCAGGTGCATCGGGATCGAAACATCTTCGACCAACGCGCCGAGGCTGGCGAAACGCTTCGCGGCTTCCCGCACGCTTTTGTTGACGTCGGCTTCGGCGCCGGCCTGCTCGAAACCTTCCTTGATGACCGCGATCTTCATGCCCTTGATGCCGGCGCCCAGCGCCTTCGTGTAGTCCTTCACCTCGGGCGACTTGATCCGGGGGTCGTAGCCGTCGTCACCGGCAATCACTTCGAGCAGCAAGGCATTGTCGGCGACGTTGGCGGTCATCGGTCCGGTGTGATCGACGAAGATCTCGATCGGCATGATGCCGGTATAGGGCACGAGGCCCCAGGTCGGCTTCATGCCGTAGGTGCCGCTGAAGGACGACGGCATCCGGATCGATCCGCCCTGGTCGCCGCCGATCGCCATATCGACTTCGCCGAGCGCGACGACGACCGCGCTGCCGGAGGACGATCCGCCGGCGGAATAGCCCATCTTGTGCGGGTTGTGCACCGGGCCGGTCGAATTGGTATGACTGCCGCCGGAGATGCAGAACGATTCGCAATGCACCTTGCCGGCAATCTCCGCGCCGGCATCGAGCATGCGCGTGACGATGGTGGCGTCGAAATCCGGCACATAGCCTTCGAGCGTCGCGGAGCCGTTCATCATGGGCACACCGGCCAGCATGATGTTGTCCTTGAGCGCCACGACCTTGCCCTTCAGCTTGCCGCTGGCGGCGCCCTTGACGGTCGATTTGCGGTACCAGGCGTTGCGCGTATTTTCTTCCGGCGACGGGCGATAGCCAGGGGTCCGCGGGTACTTCACGATCGGGACTTCGTCGGCCATTGCGCCCACGGCGTTGTAGGCATCGACCGAGCCCTGCATCAATCCGCGGAAGGAAGCGACGTCCTCATCGGTCAAGGCCAGACCGCATTGGTCGGCAACCGCGCGCAGCTGATCGGGAGTAGGAAGCGCTACTGTCACGATGGATTCTCCTGTTTCTCTGACGGCTCGCGAAGGAAATTGCGAAGGGCCCCAACCCCAATCCCATCACTAGAAACGGAAATGTTTTCCTTTTCAAGTATTATTTTGCAACACCTCCTTTTGCGAAGCGTTACGCGTTCGCGGTCAGAACTGTTTGATCAGCCGGAAGTCCAACCCGTTGGCGGCTGCAAGATAGATCGGCATCCTGGCGCTGCCGCGGCGAATGCCGACGGTGCCTCGCGCGCCCTGATAGTCCACATTCGCAGCCGCCGAGAGCAGCGGCTTCCTCGCCATCGATCCTGCGCGCGCTGCGACCGTCTCCAGAAACCGCAAGCCTTCGTAGTTCGACTGTGCGATCGAGCCGATCGGCGGCGCGTGGCGACCGAACGAGGCTTCGTATTGGCAGCGGAAAGCGTCGTTCTCGCGCGAGGCCTTGTCGATGAAATAGCCGGATGCGCAGAACAGGTTTTCGGTATTGTCGGCGCCGATCCCAAGCAGCACCGTCTCGTCCATCGCGCCGGCCAGACGGAGCATTCGGGTGCCGAGCCCCTGCTCGCCAAAGGTACGGTTGAAGACGACGCTGTCGGCGCCGATCAACGTGATCAGAACCACGTCGGGCTTCGCGGCCCGGATCCGCGCGAGCTGGTTGCTGTGATTGTGCTCGCCGATCGGCACGAACTCTTCACCGACGACACGCCCGCCGGCGTCCGCGATGTATTTCTTGATCGCCTTGTGGGACAGCCATGGCCAGACATAGTCGCTGCCGATCAGGTACCAGTTCGCCGCCTGCCTGGTGTTGGCGAGCCACTCGATGGACGGGCGCCATTGCGCCCCCGGCGTCTCGCCGATGGCCATCACGCCGGGCGTTCGCTCGCCGCCCTCATAGACCGGCGTGTACAGGTAGGGAATCTGTCCGGCGACGACCTTGCGCAGCGCCACCCTGACCGCGCTGATATGCGAGCCCATGATGAGATCGGCGTCTTCGGCCGCGACAATGTCGGAAGCGGTGCGCGTCACGTCGTCGATATCGCCGCCGGTGTCGTGGAACGCGACTTCAATCTCGCGGCCGAGAATGCCGCCACGGCGGTTGATCTCGGAAATGCCCAGCAGCGTACTGTTGATGGAGGCCGGGCCCCAGATTCCCGACGGGCCGGACAGCCCGACAAAATTTGCAATCCGCAACTTCTTGCGGTCGCGGGGCGCCCGGAACGGGCCAAGCGCCGGCTCCGAGGTGCCCGTCCCCATCCCCGGAAACCCCTTCAACAGCAATTCCGGCGGCATCGGCGGCCCGCCGAACTTTTGTAATTGCGACAGCGAGAGCAATTCGCTCTCCTTTCAGCTTCTTTTAGTCCGGCGCCATCAGACTACCATCGGCAAGGTGATCGGCAACAAAAATATCCTAGTGGAAAATATTGAATATTCAACGATTCCCGTGCATAGAGATCAAGCAAGAGCGCTAAATATTCATCCAAAACTCCATTACGAAGTTCAAAGCCTTGGCCAAAACGCCCAGTAAACCCATCACCGAGCATCTCGCCTACCTGCTTGCGCAGGCCAACCGGGAGATCAATCGCCAGCTCGACGCGCGCTTCCGCAAGGAAGGCGTGCCGGTCGAGCAATGGCGCATCCTGAAGGTGTTGTCAGACGGCAAGGGCCACTCGATGGGTGAACTTGCCGAAGCGGTGCTGCTCAATCATCCGACGCTGACCAAGATGGTCGACCGGATGGTGTCGGATGCCCTCGTCTACCGCGTCCAGGATGCCGACGACCGGCGCAAGGTTTTGATGTTCTCCTCCGACCGCGGCAAGGCGCTGACCCAGCGCCTGAACTCGCTGGCGCTGAGCCAGGAGGCCTTCATCGCCGAGAATTACGGCAACAAGGCCACGGCGGATTTGAAACGCCTGCTGGAAAGCCTGATCGAGAAGGCGAACTAGTTCCTGCGAGGTCTGACGATGACCGGATCAAGCAATCGACTGACCGGCGGCTGCCAGTGTGGAGCGCTGCGTTACGAGTGGCTGGAGAAACCGACGCATTCAAGCGTCTGTTATTGCCGGATGTGCCAGAAGGCGTCCGGCCAGCCCTTCATGGGCTTGACCGGCGGTGAGCGAGAGAGCTTGCGCTGGACGCGCGGCACGTTGTCGATCTTCAAGAGCTCCAACATGGTCGAGCGCGGCTTCTGCCGCGATTGCGGTACGCCGCTGACGTACTCGTTCGTCAGCGCCGGGCACATCAGCGTCGCGATCAACAGTTTCGATGATCCTGAAGCGATGCCGCCGACTCAGCAGTTCGACATCGAGAGCAAGGTCTCCTGGGTCGACGGCATTCACACGTTGCGTGCGTCGAAGGCCGACGATTGGCTCAAGGCCAAGGGTGTAACTCTCGTTAGCAATCAACATCCGGACAAGCCGGATTGATTCGTTCGGACCGACACGTGCTGCCGGTGTTGCCGTGCTCGTGCCGCGTTTTCAGAGCGGTGTCGCGTAGAAATCTCCCCCTGAAAGGCAGGGCTAGCGTGTTTGGTTATCCTCCCACCCGAAGCGGCGCGAGGGAGGGGGACCGCCGCAGCGGAAAGATTAATTGAGTTCTGACCCTAGTTCGCCAACGCGGTGAGCGTTGCTTCCGAATCCGCATCCGCCGGCATGAACATTTCAACGCGCAGTTCCTGCAGCGTGACGTCCTGCGGTGTGCCCAATGTCAGCACCGCGCCGATCAGGCCGATGCTCACATCGCCCTTGCGCAGCCGCACCTCGCATAGCGGGCCTGGAGTTTCATGCTCGTCGAACTGCGCGAGCGGCAGGTCGGGCAATTTCAATAGTTCGCGCCAGGTCGATTGCAGCGCGAGATCGAGCGGCGCGGCCATCGCCTCGTGGCGGGCGCGGACCAGCAGCGCGGACGCGACCTTCGGCCAGTTTTCGACATAGGGCCGCAACTCGTCGGGTGAGAGAAACATCCGCATGTGATTGAGCGGACGCGCCATGCGCTCTGCCCCGAGCAGCATCGTCATCAGCCGCGTCGCCGCACCGTTGGCCTGCAGCACGTTCCAGCGCCGGTCGGTGACGATGGCGGGAAACGGTTCGTGCCGGCGCAACAGCAGGTCGATGGCGCGCTTGGCGTCGGCGACTTCGGGCGCCGCAAGATCGCGCTCGCCATATTGCCGCGCAAAGCCGCCGGACTCCAGCAGCGCATTGCGGTCGCGCAGCGACAGGCCGAGCGCGGATGCAAGTTGCAGCAGGATCTCGCGGCTCGCCACCGCCTTGCCGGTTTCGACGTAGCTGAGATGCTTGATCGAGATGCCGGCCTCGAACGCCAGATCGGCCTGGCTCATGGCGCGGCGGTTGCGCCAGCCGCGCAGGAGATCGCCGACGGGATTGGCGGGTAACGGTGCATGTTGGCGGGAGTCCATCCGCCGATTATGCGAAGGGCGGACGGCGCTGTAAACGCCCCGCAATGTCGCGCCTCACCTCGTCATTCCCCGATGCGCGATTGCGCATCGGGGAATGACGAGGTTAGCGCCGGGTCACGTCAAGCTCGCCGCGATCTCCCGCATCCGCCGTGCGGTCAGATCGTCGGCGGGGAAAAACGTCTCCAGCGCCAGTTCCGACAGCGTCACGTCGACCGGCGTGCCGAAAATCATCGTGGTCGAGATGAAACTCAGCACCTCGCCATTGAGCCGCAGCTTGAACGGGACCGCGACATTGTCCGGCGAGAGCGGGCCGGAGCGCGCCGGCATCGGATAGGCCTTCAACTCCGCGTAGAGTTTTAGCAGTTCGGGATCGGCGGTCGCCTCGCATTGGCGGTGCAGCCGTTCCAGCAGATGACTGCTCCATTCGGCGAGATTGACCGTGCGCGGCGCCAGCGCTTCGGGATGGAAGGCCAGCCGCAGGATATTGAAGGGCTGGCCCAGCAACCGCGCCGGAATGCCCTCGAGCAGCGGCGCCACCATGCGGTTCGCGGTCACCAGATTCCAGTGCCCGTCATAGGCCAGCGCCGGATTGGGCTCGTGCGCCTTCAGGACGAGGTCGATCGCCGTCCGCGCCGCTTTCAGCGCGGGATCGTCCAGCGAGCGCTGCGGAAAGGCGGGCGCAAAGCCGGCCGCCACCAGCAACACGTTGCGTTCGCGCAAGGGCACCTCCAGGCGTTCGGCCAGCTTGAGCACCATCTCGCGTGACGGCGCGGCGCGGCCGGTTTCGACGAAACTCAAATGACGCGCCGAAATCTCGGCATCACCGGCCAGATCAAGCTGGCTGAGATGGCGGCGCTGCCGCCATTCGCGCAGGTGATCGCCGATACGGACGGGCTGGGGACGTTCGGCTCGCGCCGTGGAAGCATGTGCGTTCATGGTGGAAAACCTACCATGCGAATTTCTCAGCTTCCATTACCTCCGACGTAATCGAATTGGGTCGCGGACCGGGTCACCTTGTCAACCACAGGAGATGACCCATGCTGATGCTTCCTCTGTTTCTGCTCATTGTTCGCGCCCTGCACAAGCTGGCGGTCTGGGTGCTGGCCCGTTCCCTCAACATGCCGGAACCCCTGGTGCACGACACCGGCGTCTTCGTGGTCGCACAGGTGCAGACGATCGAGAACCGGATCGGCGAGACGCTGACCCCGATGCGGCGCTGGCGTCAGTTCCGGTCCTGGTTCCGCTAACCCCCAACCACCCACCCCGTAAAACCAAAGGAGAGAACTATGATCAACCCGTCCTCATTCCTGAGCCGCGCTCTGCTTGCCGACGCCGTCTTCAGCGGCGTAGCGGCGGTGGCCCTTACGCTTGGCGCCGGCGTGCTCGCGCCGTTCCTCAATCTGCCGGAAGCCCTGCTGCGCGAGAGCGGGCTGTTTCTCATCGCCTATACCGCACTGGTCGGCTGGCTCGGCACGCGGCAATCGGTGCTGAAAGCGCTGGTGCTGCTGGTGATCGTGGGCAACGCCGCGTGGACGCTGGGCAGTATCGCCCTGCTGTTTTCGGGCGCGGTCAGCCCGAACCTGCTCGGCATCCTCTTCGTCGTCGCGCAGGCGATTGCGACCGGCGTGTTTGCCGAGTTGCAATATATCGGACTGCGCAAGAGCGGCGGCGCGGTGACGGCCTGAGCTCGATGTGAATTGAGAGCGCGCCCGATGACAGGCTCTTGTCATCGGGCGCGCATTCGCGTGGGCCGCTGGCGCCTGCGCGCCCTCCCGCTGGATGCATAACCAACGAGATATGGTAATTCTGGGCCGACCCACGTCTTGTCCAAGGTACGCCAACCTGCCTTCAACGGCTTGGTTTGCGTTGGCCCCGGAACTTTGCCCTGTCGCAATCGCTCGGCCGCTCCTCATTCCCGCTTGACTAACATATATCCCGATGGTTATACGTTGACCCATAGCCAACGGGTTATCGATCCCACATGCCTGATGTTCATGACGTGCTGTTCAGAACACTCGCCGATCCAACGCGGCGGGCGATCTTCGAGCGGCTGTGCCGCGACGGCGAGCAGACGGTCGGGGCCCTGACGGCGCGCGCCGGCGTCTCGCAGCCAGCGGTCTCGAAGCATCTCGGCGTCCTGAAGCAGGCCGGGCTGGTGCGCGACCGCCATGAAGGACGACAGACCCATTACAGCGCGCAGCTCGGCGCGCTGTCCCCGCTGATCGACTGGACCAGCCAGATGGCCGGCTTCTGGCAACACCGGTTCGACGATCTTGAGGACCTACTCAAAAGGATGGACCAATGAACACTGCGACCGAAACGCGCTCCGTCGTTGTCGAACGCGAGATACCGCACCCGCCGGAAAAGATCTGGCGCGCGTTGACGCAACCGCATTTGATCGAGGAGTGGCTGATGAAGAACGACTTCAAGCCTGTTGTGGGTCACAACTTCAATCTGCGCGGCGAGTGGGGCGGCGTGCTGGACTGCGAGGTTCTCGCCGTCGAGCCGAATAAAAAGCTGACCTACACCTGGAATTTCAAGCACGAACAAGCGGCCTACAATCTGAGCAGCGTCGTCGCCTGGACGCTCACTCCGACGCGCACCGGAACCCTGCTGCGCATGGAGCAGTCGGGCTTCCGGCCGGATCAGCCGCAGGCCTATGGCGGCGCCAAGGCGGGGTGGCAGGAGTTCTTTGCCAAGCTGGAGCAGATCCTGGCGCGGGCGGAGTGAAGCCTGCAGCAGGCTGCTGCTTGAGGAACATTCAAGGCACGTAACAAGAGGAGATTCCATTGAACTGGAACATCTGGATTCGACAGATCCACCGCTGGCTGTCCATTGCCTTTACGGTGACCGTCATCGTCAACTTCATCGCCGTGGCACGGGGGACGCACGCCGACTGGCTCGGCTTCCTGGCGCTGCTGCCGCTCTTCCTGCTTCTGTTCAGCGGTTTGTACTTGTTCGCGCTGCCCTATGCCACCAAGTGGCGTAGCGGATGACGCAAGGAGCGGACATGAAGGCGGGTAAGACGTCGAAGAAGCCGGGGAAGAAGGTCGCAAAGAAGATCGCAAAGAAAACCGCCGCCAAGCGGGTCGCCACGAAGCCCAAGCTACTGTCAGGCGGCAATCCGCAAATCGCGAAGGCGGACGGCGACGCCCCGGTGCAGGCGTACATCGCCGCGATGCCGGGCTGGAAGCGCGACCTCGGCAAGCGGCTCGATACGTTCATCGTCCGGAGCATGCCCAATGTGCGCAAGGCCGTGAAGTGGAACTCGCCCTTCTACGGGATCGAGGGCCAGGGCTGGTTCCTCGCGCTCCACGTCTACACGCGCTACGTCAAGCTGACGTTCTTCAGCGGCGGGTCACTGCGACCGCTGCCGCCCGGCGCCAGCAAGCACAAGGATGTCCGCTACCTCGATATTCATGAAGACGACGAACTCGACGAGGCGCAGTTGGCCAAATGGCTGAAACAGGCCGCCGCGTTGCCCGGCTATCTCGCGCCTTGATATCTTCGCAAACTGAATACGCAGCCGCATGAGGTGAAAACAATATGAAGAAGAGCGCAACGGTGAAGAAGAGCGCACCGACCAAAGAGACCACCAAGGAAGAATCCCCTTCCCGGCTGATCGACATCAAGATCAAGGAACTGGGTGACTGGAGAGGCAAGACGCTCGCCGGTGTCCGCGCGCTGATCAAACAGGCCGTGCCTGATGTGGTTGAGGAGTTGAAGTGGCGCGGCGTTCCGGTCTGGTCACACGACGGGATCATCTGCACCGGCGAGACCTACAAGAGCGCCGTCAAGCTGACGTTCGCCAAGGGCGCTTCGCTCAAGGACCCGTCAAAGCTGTTCAACTCCAGCCTCGAGGGCAACACCAGGCGCGCGATCGATATCCATGAAGGTGTTGAAATCAATGCGGACGCCTTCAAGACGCTGATCCGCGCCGCGGCGGCGCTGAACAGCTCAAAGAAAAGGGCCCGCTAGCCGAACCTGACGTCGCTGCGCCGACGCCTAGCTCAACGCCAATGCCGCGAACATTCCGCCGAGCGTCAGCACAAGCCCGATGACGAGCATCGGTACGAGGCTGCTGCCGGAATACGGATCGGCCTGGTCCTTGCCTTGTATCGCACGCGTCTGGTTGGTCATTGAACGGCTCCTGTTTCGTTGCACCGAAATCGCTCGCCGGGTGCGAGCATGACGCCCTGCCCGCCGGCGATGCCGAGTTCGAGGCTTGCCGCGATCCGCTGCGCCCGTTCGACGAAATAGGCCGCGGCCACCGGCGGACAGATTTCGCTCGCCGCAGCCTCGAACAGTTCGAGCCAGCGGTCGAAATGACCGGCGTCGACCGGCAGCGGCATATGCTTGACCATGGGCGTGCCGTGATAGCGGCCCGACATCAGCGCCACCGATGACCAGAACGCGCACATCTGCTGCAGATGCGGTTCCCAATCCGTAATGCGCGCCTCGAATACCGGCGCCAGCATCGGATCGCTGCGGACTTTTGCGTAGAAGCCGCGCACCAGCCGTTCGATCATGACTTCCGTGATGCCGGTTCTTTCCATGATCTCGGCGGTGATCGCCTCACGCCGTTCTGCCCCTGTCACAACAGCTCTCCTTAAATAGGTATTTCAAATACCTATTTAGTTCGCTATAGTTGGTCTGCCAAGTCACATTTCTGAGGGCCTCCCGTGCGCCTGACATCGTTCACCGATTTTGCCCTGCGCGCCCTGATGCGGCTGGCGGGCGAGCCGGCGCGCTCGTTCGCCACGAGCGAGATCGCGGCCGAGTTCGGCATCTCGCGCAATCACCTGGCCAAGGTGGTGCGGGATCTCGCCGATGGCGGCTTCGTTTCGACCCAACGCGGCGTCGGCGGCGGGTTCAGCCTGGCGCGGTCGCCGCAATCGATTACGCTCGGCGAAGTCGTGCGCGCGCTGGAAGGCGAAGCGTTGGTCGAGTGTTTTCGTGAGGATGGCGGTTGTTGCTCCCTGCTGCCGCGCTGCCGCCTGAAGGGAAAACTCGCCGCCGCACGCGAAGCCTTCATGCGCGAACTCGACGGCACGACGCTGGCGGAATGCGCCTATCCCGCGCGAACCAAAGCGAGCCCGGCGCGAGGTGCAGCATGAAGCCGATCGAGTTTGCCGATGGCGAAGTGGAGATCGATGCGTCGATCGTCGCCGAAGGTCTCGGCATCGCGCTGCCGCGGCTCAAGGAAGGCATGCGCGCGGGCACGATTACCAGCGTTTCCGAGCGTGGCGTCGATGCGGATCAGGGGCGGCATCGGCTGACGTTCTTCTCCGAGCATCGGCGCTTTCGCGTCGTGGTCGATGATGCGACGGGCACGATCGTTCAGCGCTCGGCGGTAGATTTTGGGGATTCGACGTTGCCGCAGTCGGCGCGGAAGCCGGACTGACGACCACGACAAAAGTCTAGTCTAGGCCGTCATTGCGAGCGAAGCGAAGCAATCCATAGCGCCGCGCAAAGAAAGAATGGATTGCTTCGTCGCTTCGCTCCTCGCAATGACGAAAAACCCGACGGCAAGGCTTTACGCCGAGGCGCGGCTTTCCCTGGCCTGCTGCGGCTTTGCCAGAATACCGGACCGTGCGGTCGGGGTCTTGCGGGCGTGTCCGTTCAGCGACTTGCCGTTCAAGGATTTGCCGTTGCGCCTGGCGCCGTTCGTCTTGGCCCCATTGGTCCTGGTGCCATTCTTGGCGACCAGCTTCAGCTTGTCTTTTTCCCTGGCCTTTGCTTTGGCCTTGCGCGCCCGGGCGGCCTTCGCCTTTTGCTTCTCGGCTTCCTTCAAAGCCTTCCGCTCCGCCTTGGCCTTGAGCCGAAGCTTCTCCGCCCTCGCCTCGGCGCGCTTCTTCTTGCGCTTCTTTTCGCACGCGGCGCATTTGCAGCCGATCGGCTTCAGATAGGCTTTGAAATAGTCGGTGCCGTAATCGTAATTGATCTCGTCGCCCGGCTCGATGTTCTTGATGGCGCGGATGATGACCTTGCGCTTGCGCGGCTTGACGTCGGATTCCGCGTTCGGCTTGCAGGCATGGTTGATGTAGCGGGCGACGTTGGCGCGCACCGAACCGTCGATGGTCCAGCGGTTGGTCAGCTCGAACAGATATTTGTTCTCGATCGCGTCGTCTTTTTTCTTCTTCGAATCCAGCAGCGGCCCAAAATAACGGACGATCTTGGCGCCCTTCTTGATCGGTTTGGTGGCGAAGAGGCCAAGCCCGGTGCGGGAGCGGCCGACGCGATAGGGTTTGTTCGGAGATACGGTAGCCATGACGATTGAATTACTGACACGCTGGTGAGTGAAAGGAATTGCGAAGCTGCCCTTCTAGGACGATTCCGCGCCGATGTCAGGTATTTCGCTTGGCTTCCTTGAACCTTCCCCAGATTGCTCACGTCAGACTGTCATGGTTCCCCAAAAGCCGGGAATGGCCCAGTGGGACCTCAGGGCACGGCAAGGGACGCCCAGGGATGAAACGCCTCCGCAATCTGCATTTGACCGCATTGGCCGGTGCGGCATGCGCCGTGCTTGGCCTGTTCTCACCGGCAAATGCCCAGACATTCAGCAGCAGCTATACGTCCACGGCGCCGAAGGATTGCCGCATGATCGGCAAGCCCAGCGAACTCGACGGCAGCACGACGCGGGTCTGCCCCGGCACAGCGGGCCTGGTGGTGCTGATCAGCGAAGGCGATCTGCGCGAAACCGTCTCGGTCGGCCGCAACCGCGCCGCGGCGGCCAAGGAGCCGGCCGCGCAAGGCTGGTTCGGCCCGTTCAACTCGACCACCAACACCGTCGAATGGCGGGCGGTGGACGGCAAGCCGTTCGCGATCATCCAGCGCTGGCACATCGCCGACAACAGCGATCCGGACAAGCAAGGCCGCCCTACCGCCAAGCCGATGCTGGCGGTGACCAGGCTGCCGCCCGGCGCCGTCTGCCACGTCGCCTACATCGACGCACAGGCCAACCCAAATCCCAACGAACTCGCCCGCAAGGCCGCAGACGAGCTCGCGCGCAGCTTCACCTGCGGCAAGGATGAAGTGAAGGTGATCGGCGAGACCGGCCGCGCCGTCAGCATGGCGAAGCGCTAGTGGATGACGTCTGGCGCCTGGCGACGTTCTGACACGCGACCCTAGCGGCCTTCTCTCAATGGACGCGCCCGGGTTGCGGCGCCAAGTCGCGTGTGCCGGCGCCGTAAGACTACCGCCCGACCTCAAAAGCCGTTATGGTTCCCGACCAAAAGGGGGACGTAGATTTGCGGAAACGGGCATCCAACCCGGTTTGCCCTCAAAAAAATACCCCTTCAATCGATTACGACACAGTCTGATTAGTTCACGGTATGTGGTTTCCGATCATCGCCTGGATAGTGCTGTTCAGCGCTTGCGCGTTTTTTGCAGGCGCGACATTGGGACTCGATCCAGCCCAAATATCGGTTCAGCTATCGGCGTTGCCAGGTCCCCAGCGGTTCGCGCTCGGCGCCATCATGTTGACCACCCTGTCGCTGATCGGCTCATCCGTCTGGCAGGCTTACGGCCTGGCGCGCCAGAACAAGTTATTGCGGGACCGCCTCAGGGGCCTGCGACAAGGGGTTCTGGCCGCGCATGATGCGCAAGCTGGATTCGACTCGTCGGTCCAGTCTCTCGCCAAGAGCGACCCCGACGAAGCCATCGTATCGCTTCAGGCGACGCTCGCGGACACCGAAAAACGGGTAGCCGAACAGCAGAGCCGGTACGATTCCGTCGATCTCCATGAGCGGCTTGAAGGGATCCGGCGCCGCCAGCAGGCCCTTCGGGAGACGGTCGGCGTCGTGTCGGAAAAGCGGCGCGTTGCCGAGCCTGTGTTCAGCGAATTGAAGGACCGGCTGCGTCAGCTCGAGCGCTGGCTCACTGAGCTGGAGACCGACGACAACAAGAAAAATCTCGGCGATCGCGTCAACGAACTGGACCAAAGCGTATCCGCGATTCACAACCGTCACGGCGTGCTGCAGCAGTCACTGGCGACGCTCAACCGCTTCAGGGAAGAACTGGCCAAGACCCACGCAGAGCTTGTACCGGTGCGCACGCCGGAAACGGGGATCAACGCCCTCATTACCGAGCTGCGCTCATCCGGCGACCAGTTGACCAGGATGCTGGATGAACTCGAATCCGGCGGGGATGAAAAGCTCAGTCTGCGGGTCGAGAGCCTCTCGAAGAACAAACTCGAGATCGAGCAGCGGGTCGCGCACGTTGATCATTGCTTCCATATTCTGGACGCCATTCGCCTCGACCTGGAAGAGCTCAGGGAACGCCGGACGCATCTGGAGCGCTCGCTTGCGGCGATTGAGACGGATTCCAGCGGGGCCAGCCTGCTCGACCGCCAGAACGCGCTGAACGAATTCATCGTCAACTGCCGATTGCGTCTCAGGAACCTGCAGGATTTTTCGGCGACGCTTGGCCAGTTCAGGGAGGAACTGGCCACGTCGCAGGCCGGACTGGCGCCGTTGCAAGGGCCAGTCTACGGCATCGAGGCATTGATCGCTGAAGTGAATATCGGTCACGCGATCCTGAGCAAGACGCTTGGCGAGATCGAGCTGAAGGGCGATGAAGGGCTTGCCTCGCGCGTGGAGGCGATCGCCACCAACAAGACCGAGCTCGACGCGAGAATTTCCAGGATCTTTGAAGATTTTCAGAAGCTCGATTCGATGCGGAAGAATATCGGCGAGATGTTCACGAGCATCAGAGGCACCCTCAACCGAATAGGCTGAGGTCAGTTTCGGGCGCCAGACTGGCCGCAATACCCCGCCGGTTCCCGCTCCCAACTAAAATATCGAAAACAACCCCATGCAAAGTAGCCGGGGTCGCCGGCAGGGATGCCTTACCCCGCAAAAACATTTTGACACGTCGGGCAAATCAGCGGCACATTTCCATCATCGCGCCAATTGTAGACCCGCCCATGGCCCTGCCCATCGGGTTCTCGGCGCGATCGCAGGCCAAAAATCCGATCAGGATTACGAAGTTGCGGTGACAGTGCACCTGCACTTCAATTCGGAGATAATTTCATCAATGATCGAAGCTCTGATTTACGGCGGATCGAGGCGGGCGACCCGCCTCGATCTGTCAGTGACAGGCAGCATCTGCAGGAAGAACACGTATGGCCAATTCCGAGGATAAACCGCCTCCCGCAGTCGGGGCCTATTGGATCAAGGAGGAAGATTATCCTGCGTTGCTGCAGCTTTTCGACGATCGCGACAAGATGCCACCGAGCTGGAAAGAATGGCTGAAGATGGCCGAGGAAATGGAGCACGGGCTTAAGGCCTACGGACACGTCGTGCTGCGTGTTTATATTGACCCCGCCACATTCCCGGACTGGTGCGCCACCCATGGCACAAGCCCGGGCAGCGCCGGACGCAGAAAGTTCGTCGCGGCGGCAGTAACCGAGAGATATGGCCGACAGGCCTGATAGCTCGGGCGGATTAGCTGAAGGCGTAATCCGCCGTCTTTGGTCGATCACCCTCGCTCCCCGAAATCTCCGCCGACCTCGCTAACGCCCGCCCAATCTCCTGGAAACAATCCCGCTCGGACATCGCGATGAAACGAGGAGTACGGCCAGTCGCGCACCCGCGTGACGAGGCCGTGCTTGAACGATGTAGCAATATTCGACGTGGCGCGCGTAGTCGGCCTCGTCGCGGATCAGGTGCCCCAGACCCGGCGCTGCCAGATGCCGCGTTCGTGGCGCGCGACGCGAACGGCGCTGAGCCGCTCCTGTTTCGGCAGCGCCTTCGCGAACCGGCTTTTGATCAGCCGCCAGCGCGTCGAGAAATCAGGATCGGCCGGCGGCAGTGTCCAGATCGCATGCAAATGATCCGGCAGCACGACGAAGGCATCAATCGCGAAAGGATGATTTTGGCTCGTGGCAGCGACAGCCTCGCGCAGAAGTAATCAAGATGGCGGATTACGCCTTCGGCTAATCCGCCTACGGGCTACGGGCTACGGGCTGTCACCGCAATAACGACCGCTTTCCGGCCAGAAGCGGTCATTTGATGTTGATTTCGACATGCATTCTCAGCTGCCAATCTGTCCCTAAGGGGCCGGGAGGGTACTGTCCGTATTTGACCCTAGTGTTCTAAATTCATGATGATAGTTTGTCGTAAATCACAATACGACCGGGAGGACGCCATGGGATGGTTTGACCGGCTATTTGGAAGAACCCCGGGGCCTACTGGGCAACTCTTTGCCAAATTTAGAAGGAAATCATGGGCACCGACTGATCCTGATCTTTTGAAGATTGCCAAAGACCGAAAAGGGCATATTTCGCGGAGAGCTGTGAGAGATGAGTATAATCGCCTGGTTTTGGAGAAATACGCACACGATAAGGATTGATTTCTAGTTGCGAAGAGAACTCCTCATGGAAGCAAGGTGGCTACGGCGCGCCACTTGCGGCCGAAATTCGATCGAAAATTTGAGCCCAACAACGGACGTAGAGATCTCTTCAAGTTCCATCTTCGGTTCGATCGCGACTGACACTTCCGCAGCGACGACTCTCTCTTCATAAGTTGGCGAACGCGATCGACGACGCTGTGCTCACTACCAATTAGTTAGCCGTCTGGCTAACTTTTGTTGACACACGTTTGCGTCTCCACTATAGTTAGCTTTATGGCTAACCAATCAATGCAACTCGACCACGTTTTCGGGGCCCTGTCCGACGCGACCCGTCGTGCGATCGTCATGCGACTGTGTGATGGCGAGGCATCCGTCGGAGAGCTGGCGAAGCCGTTCGAAATGGCGCTGCCGAGCCTGATGAAACACATCCGCATTCTAGAGAGCAGCGGCCTCGTTGCGTCCGAGAAGACCGGTCGCGTCAGGATGTGCTCATTGCAGACGGAAGCTCTCGCAACCGTCGAGGTTTGGTTGGCGGCCCAAAGGGAGATCTGGGAGCAACGACTGGATCGACTGGAGATGTACGTTGAGAAACTGAAGAAAAAGGAGAAGTCCAATGCCCGCAAACGCAGGTCAAAATGAAGCGCCCCTGTCCACTTGGGCGCTCGATCGAGAGATCGTCCTCTCGCGCGTGATCAACGCGCCGCGAGAGTTGGTTTTCTCCGCCTGGGTTGATCCGCGCCATCTCCCCCAATGGTTTGGTCCGGCCGGCTTCAGGGTCGAGACAAAGTCGATGGATATTCGCGTCAACGGCGAATGGCGGTTCGATATGATCGCTCCCGACGGCAAGCGATATACAAATCGGATGCAATTCCGACGCATCGAGAGGCCGCACCTGATCGAGATCGATCATGGCGCCGACAAAGACAACGATCCTGGCATATTCCGCACCACCATCACGTTCGATGAGCAGAGCGACGGCAAGACCGTCATCACTTTGCGGCAGTTGCATCCGACGAAGGCTCAGCGCGACGCGGGGATCGGATTCGGCGCCGTCGAATTCGGTTACCAGACCCTCGAGAAACTGGCGCAGCACGTCGAACGCAGCAACGCTGCTTAGCGAAACGGTGCTGAAGTGAACGTGCGCGGCTCACTGGCGACCTTGCTTTCCCGAACTATCTTGCCGCACACACTCGAGCATTCCAATGAAACGTCGATTCCTGCATAATGCTCCATGGTCGTCTCTCCTTGATGCTTGGAGCGAGGCTCATCCCTCGACTCCGTCACACCATCCATGTGAGGGACGACCGCCCGCCTTCCGGGCAAGCCGCGCGACGCGGGCTACCGAATGGCGCTGTAGCAAGCGCGGCTTGCTTGGAGGGCGGACCGGGCCCGTTACCCCATCTACCGCGTTCCACCAGTTCTTGCGTGAATTACGGTGACGGTGCACTCAATTTCAAGGCCGTCGGTAGCGATGCGGTGAATTGAGTGCACCGTAATCCTCAAAGCCGCACAGCTCGTCGAAAAAAAGCCCGGCGCAAGGCCGGGCTTTTCGTTCATTGGCGCTTGTCGTGACCGTGGCCTCCGCCACCGCCTGGTCCGCCGCCACCACCGCCGCGCGGTGCGGCGTTGATGTGCGGCGCGCCGCCGCCGTGCGGCATCGCGGGCGCTGCTGCGCGCGGGGCGGCCGGGGCCGGCATCTGCGCGCGTGCGGTCGCCGGCGGGCCACCGCCGCCGCGCGCCGCATTGGGCTGCGTCATGTGGGGCGCGGCACGCTCGATCCGCGGCGCAGCCGCACGCGGTTCGTCATGACCGCGGGCCATGATCGGCGGCGTCTGCGTGCGGGCGCGGGCCATCGGCTGCTGGCGCACGGCCGCTCTTGCGTTCTCACGCGTCATCCGCCCGTTGTCGCGCGCCTGCACCGCTGCGCGTTCGCGCCCTTCGCGCGCACTACGCGTAGCGATGTCTTTCTCCCGCGTAACGCGTTCCGTCACACCGGCGCGGGTCCGCTCCGTCACACCGGCGCGCGTCCGTTCCTCGACACGGGCACGCGACCTCTCCTCGACACCGACACGCGCCTTTGCCTCGGGGCGCGCAGAGTCGCGCGCTGCGGCCGCGCGGCCGATCCGGGCCGCCGTGCGGTCGATCGTCAACCGCGTCGCGAAACGCTCATGCGATTGCCAGTAGCCGCTCCAGTAAGCGCGGCGGTGATACCAGGGACGTCCCGAATAGTAGCTCGACCAGTACGAGGTCAGCACGAACGGAACGACGGGAACGCCGATCTCGTCGACATAGTCAGGCAGATAGACGTAGCGGTTGCGGTAGAGATATTCGAGATATTGCGACGACACCCAGCCACGATCATCCGACCAGCTCACATCGCACCAGGCGATGCCTCTGAGACACCCATGGATGTTGACACGGGCGCCGCCGGGAATGCGGTCGACCGTCGGAAAGCCTTCACCGGGCCCTGCCCTCAGGCTGACCGTGGTGGTGACGATGCCTGGCGCCGCCAGTGCGGCGGCCGGCATCAGCAGCACGGCGGCTGCAATAAACAATCCTCTCAGTTTCATGGCAAATTCCTCCTCTAGAGTCGGAACGCCGTCGCGAAACAAGCGTTCCCTGAAGGAGTGGTCGCATTAGCCGAAGAATGCAGGCGTCTCGCAGGCGCGAGATGCGCCGCTCCTGTTTGTCATTCCGGGATGCGCCAATGGGTCGGCGCGTTGCTCGTAGCTCGTACGGCGGATTAGCGGAGCGTAATCCGCCGTTACGTCTTTGGCCAAGTCGGCGGGATTACGCCACCGGGTACCTTCGAGGACCATGTTAAAGACATGGCTCTGTGGGGAGCCGCGGGACAACCCTGTCCGAATTGACGAATTCGTTGTCGCCGCAAGTAGGATGCTGGACCGGAACCGGTTCCTGGTTCTGTCAGAACCAGGCGCGCAAAATATTGACGCCTCTCGAACGATGTATCCGCCGGTCGAAACGATGCAGTACTTGCAGCAATCGATCCGTCGATGCCAAATCCAGCCGGCCGCTTCCTAAAAGGCCTTTGCCGCGTCCGGCCGGTGCTTGTTCGTCGGCACGAAGCCCGAGCGTGTGGCTTCGCGGGGGTAACGCACCCAGACCTCGCGGTTGGGGTGCAATCCGCCGCCGCGGGTGGCCGGCACGGCAGAGAGCCGCGCGCGGTGCAACAGGCGGGTGTCGGCGACGCCGCAGTTCGGGTGCAGGCCGCCGTTGGCTGCCACCACCTTGTCCCAGGCAGCCTTGCGCGCCTTCAGAACGGCAGGATCCGCCAGCGCCGTGCAGTTGAGTTCGTTCTTGTTGAGATCGGCGATGATCTCGTCGCCGTCCTCGACGAAGGCGATGGGGCCGCCAAGGCCGGCTTCGGGGCCGACATGGCCGATGACGAGGCCGACCGATCCGCCGGAGAACCGCGCGTCGGTCATCAGCGCCACCACGATGCCGCGCTCGCGGCACAGCGTGGTGATGCGCGAGGTGGGATCGAGCATTTCCGGCATGCCGGGCGCGCCGCTCGGACCCTCGTAGCGCACGATGATCATGTCGTTGTTCTGGAAAAGGTCGGGCGTTTTGTCGAGCGCCTCAAGTAGTCCACGCTCGCCTTCGAACACGCGCGCTCTGCCGCGGAACAGATTGTTTTCCAGTCCGCCCTCGACGCCCGCCAGTTTCAGAATGGCGGAAAATTCCGGCGACAGATTGCCGCCGAGAACGCGCAGGCCGCCGGTCGGCTTATAGGGCTTGGCAACGGTGTAGATGACAGTGCCGTCGGCGGGTTTGGTTTCGAGCCGCTTGACCTGTTCGGCCAGCGTTTCGCCGGTGCAGGTCATCACGTCGCCGTTGAGCAGTCCGGCCTCCAGCAATTCACGGACGATCACCTGCACGCCGCCGACGCGGTCGATATCGACCATCGAATATTTGCCGTACGGGCGGGCGTCGGTGAGGACAGGCACGACGTATTGCGACAGATGATTGAACTCGGCCGGCGTCATCACCTCTTTCCAGAAGTCGGCAAAGCCTGCGGCGCGCGCGATCTCCGGCGCATGCAGCGTGACGTTGGTGGAGCCGCCGATCGCCATCGCGACGATGACGGCGTTGCGGATCGAGTCGCGGACCACGATGTCGCGCGGCTTGAGGCCCTTCGCGATCATCTGCGCGAGGTAGCCGACCAGCTGGTCCGGAAACTCCTTGAGGCGGCGGGGATCGTCGGACGGCGGCGCCACCATGTGCAGCGGCTGCATGCCGACGACGCCGATGAAGGTCTGCATGGTGTTGTAGGTGAACATGCCGCCGCAGCTGCCGTAGCCGGGACAGGCATGGCAGGCGATGTGGTGGCGGTATTCGGCGTCGGGGTTGCCGGCGACCTGGTAGGCGCTGACGATGTCGAGCTTCTCGCCGGTGTTCGGATCGGTGCCGGGATGGATCGCGCCGTCGGACATGATGATCGCGGGCTGATTGTGCTCGAGCAGCGCGGCCAGCGTGCCGACCGGCGGCTTGTCGCAGGCGACGACGGCGATGGTGCCGAGAAGCCCAGTGGCCTCCAGATGTTCGCAGAGCGCATCGTGCGTCACTTCGCGCCCGATCAGCGAGTAGCGCATTTCGCGCGTGCCGTTGCGGATGCCGTCCGAGGTCGCGATGGTGTATTCCGGCTGGACCAGGCGCAGCTTCATCTGGCCGGCGCCCTTGCCGACATGGCTCTTGAGGCTGGCGTGGATCGCATCGACCTTCGCCATCACCCCCATGTAGCACTGGCTGTCGCCCTTGGTGCCGACCACGCCGACCGAGGGCTCGTGGATCAGATCCGGATCGACGCCCAGTTCGCGCGCAATCCCGATGGTTTGGGCCGTGCGGCCGGGATGGCGGTCGATGAGGACGGGCTTCGAATTTGTCACAGCTAGTTCCTTCCCGGCAGGGGTCGTTTGGTCGATATTAGAAACGATTTAAGGCGCACCTTATAGAGCGCCGACCTGCGGGAAGTCACGCGGAAGTCACATGCCCGATAGCTGGTATGCTGCGGCCTAGGCCCCCGGCGGCCGGGGCACCGCCCCGCGCAGCATCGCGTCCAGCAGCTTGTCCGCAGACGTGCCCTCGGGCAACCGCTCCAGAATTCCGGTGAGGCGGCCGTCGAGCAGCAGCGTGGTAAAACCGTGCACCAGCGACCAGGCGCGCGCGATGGCCGCAGCCTGATCCAGCGACAGCGAGTCCTTGGAAATCTTCTCCTGCCGGCTTTCGGCCACACCGCCGGTCAGCCCTGCGAACGCGGCTTCAGAGGCTTCGCGCAGCGAGGGGCGCGAATAATCCAGCCGCGCCGAGCGAAACATCACGCCGTACATGCCAGGATGAGCCTGCGCATAGGCGACATAGGCCTTGGCGCTCGCCAACCCCTTCATGACAGGATGGGTTTCGCTTTCGTCCGCGGCGTTCATGGCCGCGTTGAACATCCTAAAGCCGATCGCCGCGAGTTCACTGACAAGGCCTGTGAGATCGCCGAAATGATGGGTCGGTGCGGCATGCGAGACGCCGGCTTCGCGCGCCACCGCGCGCAGCGTCAGCCCCGCTAGCCCGTCGCGTTCCAGCACCCGCTCGGCCGCCTGCAGCAGGGCCTCGCGCAGGTCGCCATGATGGTAGGGGGTATCGCCTGCTGATTTGCGCCGCCGCATGGCGGGCCGTTCGGCAGCCACCCTCGCCGGCTTACGGGTCCGCGCGACGGTGCGGACCACTTTGTTTTCTCTCGATGTTTTCGCCATTTGAACCCCTTGCGAATCCTTATAGTCGCAATTTTTACACTGTAAAGATTTTGCTTGACGATGGCTGGCATGCTCTGTAGTCATATCTTTACGTTGTAAAGATCAAACCGGGAGGAAGCGACGATGCTCGACCAAGTGGCGACCAACGCGGCGCGGAGCAATCTGGCGCCGATTCCGATGGAATGCGACGCACCGTTCCTGAAGGTGACCGGCGAATTGCCGCGCGAGCTCAACGGCACGCTCTATCGCAACGGCCCCAACCCGCAATTCGAGGCGCCCGGCGCGCACTGGTTCGTCGGCGACGGCATGCTGCACGCCTTCCATCTCGAGAACGGCCGCGCCAGCTATCGCAACCGCTGGGTCCGTACCCCCAAATGGCAGGCCGAGCATGACGCGGGCCGCGCGCTGTTCGGCGGCTTCGGCCGCAAGCTGCCGGGTGCGCCCGCCGAAATCACCAATGACGGCGGCGTCGCCAACACCAACATCATCTTCCACGGCGGCCGCCTGCTGGCGCTGGAAGAAGGCCATATGCCGACCGAGATCGAACCGGGTACCCTGGAGCGTCTGGGTTATTGCGACTACAAGGGCGCGATATCAGGCCCCTTTACGGCGCATCCCAAGATCGATCCGGTCACCGGCGAGATGGTGTTCTTCGGCTACAACGCCGCGGGACCGCTGACCCCAGCCCTCTCCTTCGGTTCGGTCAACGCATCGGGCGTGGTGACGCGGTTCGATCGTTTTGAATCGCCCTATGCCAGCATGGTGCATGACTTCATCGTGACCGAAAACCACATGCTGTTTCCGATTTTGCCGCTCACCGGCAGCATGGAACGGGCAATGCGCGGCAAGCCGCCCTACGCCTGGGAGCCCGAGAAAGGCGCTTACGTGGGCGTCATGAAGCGCACCGGCTCGGCCAAGGACATTGTCTGGTTCCGCGCCGAGAGCTGCTACGTATTCCACGTCATGAACGCCTGGGAAGAAGGCGGCCGCATCATCGCCGACGTGATGCAGTTCGAGGAAGCGCCGCTGTTCACCCACCCCGACGGATCGCCGACCGACCCCGAAAAATCGCGCGCACGCTATTGCCGCTGGACCTTCGATCTCTCCGGCAATACCGACCGCTTCACGCAAGTTTATCTCGACGACCTGACCGGCGAATTCCCGCGCATCGACGATCGCCGCGCGGGCCTTGCCAGCACCCACGGCTGGTACGCCTGCGCCAATCCTGATCTGCCGATGTTCGGTGCGCTGTCCGGCATCGTGCATGTCGACGGCAAGGGCAAGCGGCTCGGCAAGTATCACCTCCCCGCCGGCGACACCATTTCCGAAGCCGTGTTCGTCGAGCGCGGCGAAGATGCCGCCGAGGGCGACGGCTGGCTGCTCGCCGCGGTCTGGCGCGCGCGGGAAAACCGCAGCGACTTGGCGGTGTTCAACGCCAGGGATGTCGAAGCCGGACCGGTGGCGCTGGTGCATCTCGGGCATCGCGTGCCCGATGGTTTCCATGGCAATTGGGTGAGTGCGGACTGAGGCGCCCCCCGTCATTCCGGGGCATCGCGCAGCGATGAACCCGGAATCCCGAGATGATAGAATACAACAAGCTCGAGATTCCGGGTTCGCGACTTCGTCGCGCCCCGGAATGACGGCGTTGAGGTACTCGTCATTGGGGGACCAACACATGCACATACCCACGATCACCGGCTTCTATCTCGCCATTCTCGCGCTGCTGTATCTCGTGCTCGGCCTGCAGGTCTCGCGCCTGCGGCGGGGACATCGCGTCGTGTTCGGCGACGGCGACAACATCAAGCTGCGCAGCGCCATTCGCGCGCACGGCAACTTTGCCGAATATGTCCCTGTTATCGTGTTGCTGGTCGCGCTGCTGGAAATGTCGGGCATGCCGACCGCGCGGGTGCACCTGCTGATGGGAATGCTGCTGGTGGCGCGGCTGCTGCACCCGCTCGGCATGTATGTCGGCCCACGCACCATGCAGTTTCAGATCTGCCGGGTCGGCGGCATTCTGCTTACCCTGCTTGTGCTGCTCGCAGCCGCGCTTCTTGCGCTGGCGCGCTTCTGGCCACTATAGTCCATTTATCAACGCCACATAACCAATTGTAGTCCTTCATTATTTCGATCCAATCACGGTTATTTTGACACTGTAAAGATTTTCCTTGACGACTCCCGCCCTTGCCCCTACGGTATCTTTACGGTGTAAAGATAAAGCCTGAGAGGCTGCCATGACGATCTTCCTGATCCTCGCCCCCTACGGTGCCTTCGCGCTGCTGATGCTGGTGACCTCGACCGCCGTCAGCCTGTTTGCCGGCGCCGCGATCTGTCTCGCGGTGATCGCCTACGACATGCTGCGCGGCCGTTCGCTGAAGATCCTCGGCGCGGGCTCCGTGGTGGTGTTCGGTGCGGTCGGCAGCTACGTCACCCTGATCGATCCGCAGTTGAGCGTCTCCGGCGTCAAGTTCGCCGTCGATGCCGGAATATTCCTCGTCACCCTGGGATCGATCGTGGCCGGCAAACCCTTCACGCTGCAATATGCGCTTGAGGTGGTCGATGCCGAAACCACGAAGCTGCCAGGCTTCATCAAGGCGAACTACATCATCACCTGGGCATGGACCGGCGCGATGCTGTTGATGATGGCCGGCAATGCCGCGCTGATCTACGTGCCGGGCCT
Source organism: Bradyrhizobium sp. AUGA SZCCT0431 (assembly GCF_018131065.1). Taxonomy (NCBI): domain Bacteria; kingdom Pseudomonadati; phylum Pseudomonadota; class Alphaproteobacteria; order Hyphomicrobiales; family Nitrobacteraceae; genus Bradyrhizobium; species Bradyrhizobium sp. AUGA SZCCT0431. The sequence continues at coordinate 43,115 of NZ_JAFCLR010000031.1, forward strand.
GCCGCTGTGGTCGGGATTGCTGATCGCGTTTGCCGCGCGCAACAGTGCCGTGTACTTCACCAAATGGTATCCCGGATACCGCAAGGCTAAGTATGGTCCCCCGCCCGCCGGCGCCTTGCCCGAAGTCTAACCGTCACCCGTCATTGCGAGCGCAGCGAAGCAATCCATGGCCACAAGAAAAATGGATTGCTTCGTCGTTTCACTCCCTTGCACAAACGTTTCGCGTTTGTTGCAGGCAATGACGTCACTCACCAAGGAGGATCACGCCAGTGAAAGACGTATTCGCGAGATTAGGCGCCGACTTTTTCTCCACCATCGTGTTCATCGCGATCTATCTCGCGACTGATAACGTGCTGCTGGCGACGGGGGTCGCGATCGCCGGTGCCATCGGCCAGGTGATCTATTCCCGCATCAAGGGCAAGGAGCTCGGCTACATGACCTGGGCCAGCCTCGCCCTCGTGATTGTGCTCGGCGGCGCCACGCTGCTGACGCACGATCCGCGCTTCGTGCTGGCGAAACCCGCGATCGGGCATTTTGCAATCGGCCTCATCATGCTCAAGCGCGGCTGGATGCTGCGCTATATGCCGCCGATCGTGACCCAGACCATTCCGGAATATGTCACCGTCGCGGGCTACGTCTGGGCCGCGCTGTGTTTCGTGCTCGCCGCCGGCACCATCGGCGTCGCGATGACCGGCGATATGAAACTCTGGACGTTCTATGTGACCGTCGTCCTGATCGGGGCCAAGGTTGCTCTGTTCGCCGTGCAATATGTGGCGTTCCGCGTCCTGGTCGGCAGCCGCCTGCGCGCGGCCGCCCGCGCCTGAATTACGGTAAAACAACAGGGTTGGGCTTGCGCGGCAAGATGGGTTATACCGCCGCCGGGAGAACTCAGAACCATTCCGGTTGCTGGGAAATGTATTGGGGAGACCAAGATGGCCGTGGACGGAAACTGGGATATCGTCATGACCACGCCGATGGGCGAGCGCAAGGCGACGCTGACGTTGAAGAATTCCGGCGGCACGCTGACGGGCACGCAAGGCGCCGACGGCAATTCCGGCGAAATCTTCGACGGCACCGCCAATGGCGACGACGTCGCCTGGAAAATCTCCATCACCAACCCGATGCCGCTGACGCTCGCCTTCACCGGCAAAGTTTCCGGCGACAGCATGTCCGGCGAAATGGGCATCGGCCCGATGGGCAGCTTTCCGTTCACGGGCACCCGGGCCTGATCCGGACGGAGCAGCTTCGCTCCCTCGCTGTTTGATCCATGCAAAAGACCGCACTGCTTTCAATCGCCGTCGTCACCTTCCTGGTGACGGCGGCGATCGCACAATCCGCGCCCGAGCCCGAGCCGGCATGGCGCGCCAGCGCGCTCGCGCTGGTGCCGGCGGGCTTTGTCGCCGGCGAAGCCTACCGCACGGCTGATATGACCGGATACCTCGCGGTCTATCCGGCAAACGCAAACGACCCTAAATCCCCTGCCAGCGTGTTCGCAGCCCGCCAGGTGCTCGTCGTCAAGCTCGACAAGGATGAGCGGCGCGCATTGTCGACGGAATTGAAGCCGCGCAGCGACGCCACGCGCGGCAACCGCGACACCACGATGACCGATCCCGACGGTCAGGAAAGCGAGTTCGCAAAATCGCACGCCGAACTCGCGGCCAAACGCGCGACGCTGCCTGATGGTACCGAGCCCTGCAATCTCGGCGCCTGGTCGGAAGATCGCGATCCCAGGGGCCTCAACGTCCGCGCCGAGCCTTCGGTGAAATCGCGCGTGCTCGGCACGCTGCCGCCGCCGTATCGCCTGAAGATGGGTGGTAGTGAGAACACACCCGAAGACGGCTGGCTGACCGAATTCCGCATCATAGGCTTCAAGGACGGCTGGTTCCTGATCGAGGACGCGACGCCGCCCGGCAAGGAATATGAGGACGAGAAGAAATATCCGCGCAATGCGCCAAAGCCCTATTCCGGCCGTGGTTGGGTCGCCGCAAACAAGGTCGGCGCGAATTACGCCAATGGCGGCACGCGCATGGGCGGGCTGTTTCAGGCCCCATTCGCCGATGCGAAGTGGACACAAGCGATGCGCAAGCTCGGCGGCCCGCTCGACACCGACGGCGGCCCGAAACGCTTGCTCGCCTGCAGCGGCTATTGGGGGCTCGTCGAAAGCCAGGACGGCGTGCGCGGCTGGTGGCGCAGCCTGTGCTCCAGCCAGGTCACGAATTGCAGTTGAGGGGTCGATGTCGTCCCGGCCTAGTGCGCACTTGCGCACGGGGGGCCGGGACCCATACACCGTGGCGATTGTGAATTGGCACGATGGTCGATGACTTCCTTCAAACAACAGATGATCGGGGTTATGGGTCCCGGCCCCCCGTGCGCAAGTGCGCACTAGGCCGGGACGACAAGTGAGACGTTGGCGCCGCCGTTAAAGCATGATCCGGAAAAGTGGGCACCGGTTTTCCGAAAAGATCATGCTCAAACAAAGAGCTAGAGTGGGATGACGAATCGAAGAGAAGTCATCACGCTCTAGAACCAAATTTGCATCGGCAAGCCGTGGGCGTCCGGTGACGGCGATCCGACGCTGCCTGCAGGTTCGCGCGCGGCAAGCGCCACGGCGCAGGCGTCCAGGACATCGTCGCGCTTCGCGCCGGTGCCGATCCGCGCCTTGCCGAGCCATTGGTCGATATCGTGAAGCCCGCTCCGCTTGAGCAACATCCGACGAAGCGAATCTCCTTCCTCTGACTTCTTCGACGGCAAGGGATTGTTTGCGTTCAACCGCAGAAACACCAGTTCGGGATGGACCTCGCGGACATCAAGCGCGCGATGCGCACGCAGGAAAGCATCTACCTCCATGATCTTCGGTCCGAGATGCCAGAGCTGGCGCGATATTCGCTTTTGGCCGCGCCGCAGGCATTCCCTGTTCGCTTCGTCGGGATTGCTGAAGTCTTGCCAAATCCAGCGCCGCGCGCCCGTGAAAACACGCGAGGTGTGCGGGCGCAATCTGTCGCGGGCGAGCAGGTCACACGAGCGCTCGCCGTCATCGACCATGCCGATGGGGATATCGATCCCTGCCCGATCGAATGGGCGCGACAGCGCTTCGGTGACATCGCGATGGAAGGAAATTTCGTGTGTGCCGCCTTCAAGACGCACGGCGACCCAGCCATTGCTGAATCCATCGAGGCCGACAGCTCTGCAGCTCCCGCCCGCGCTCACTTCGGCCGGCTTGGCACGATCGCAATCGGATTGAAGGTGTAGACCGCCTCGCCCTTTTGATTGTAGGCGGTCCATCTCACACGAGCGACGCCGTGCGGCTTTGAGCGCGAGGGCACCAGTTCCACCACCTCACCTTCAAGATGAATGGTGTCGCCGGGGCGCACCGGCTTCAGCCAGCGCAGATCGTCGACGCCAGCGCCAAACAGCGGATGCGGCCCGAACGGCTTTGAGTTGGCGGCGAGCCGCATCGCAATCGCGGCCGTGTGCCACCCGGACGCGGCAAGGCCGCCGAGAATGGACTTCTTCGCCGCTTCCTCGTCGAGGTGGAACGGCTGAGGGTCATACTCCCTGGCGAAGCGGATAATATCTTCCTTCGACACCACAGCGGTGTCGGTCTTGAAGCGCATGCCGACCTTCAGGTCGTCGAACCACTCGACCATCCTGCCCTCGATGCTCTTGAATGATACGCCCTCACCCCAAATTCAATTCCTTGAAGAAATCATTGCCCTTGTCGTCGATGATGATGAACGCAGGAAAATCCACCACCTCGATGCGCCAGATCGCTTCCATGCCGAGTTCGGGATATTCCACCACCTCGACCTTCTTGATGCAGTGCTCGGCGAGGTTGGCCGCCGCTCCCCCGATCGAGCCGAGATAGAAGCCGCCGTGCTTCTTGCAGGCCTCGCGCACCGCGACCGCGCGGTTGCCCTTGGCGACCATCACCATGGAGCCGCCCGCGGCCTGGAACTGGTCGACGAAGGAATCCATGCGTCCCGCGGTGGTCGGGCCGAACGCTCCGGAGGCGTAGCCGTCGGGCGTCTTGGCGGGACCGGCGTAATACACCGGATGGTTCTTGAAATAATCCGGCAGCGGCTCGCCCTTCTCCAGCCGCTCGCGCAATTTGGCGTGGGCGGAATCGCGCGCGACGATCATGGTGCCGGTCATCGAGACCCGCGTCTTGATCGGATGCTGTGAAAGCGTCGCCAGAATATCCTTCATCGGCTGGTTGAGATCGATTTTTACCACCTCGCCGCCGAGCGCCTGCTCGACCGCCGGCAAATACTGCGCGGGGTTGTGCTCAAGCTCCTCGAGATAGACGCCGTCTTTCGTAATCTTGCCGAGCACCTGGCGGTCGGCCGAACAGGACACGCCGAGACCGATGGGCAGCGACGCGCCGTGACGCGGCATCCGGATCACGCGCACGTCGTGGCAGAAATACTTGCCGCCGAACTGCGCGCCGACGCCGAGCGATTGCGTCATCTTCAGGATCTCCTGCTCCATCTCCAGATCGCGGAAGGCGTTGCCATCGGCCGATCCATGGGTGGGCAGCGCATCGAGATAGCGCGCGGACGCCAGCTTCACCGTCTTCATGCAAAGCTCGGCCGAGGTGCCGCCGATCACGATCGCCAGATGATAGGGCGGGCACGCCGCCGTCCCGAGCGTCAGCACCTTCTCCTTCAGGAACGCCAGCAGGCGATCTTTGGTCAGCACCGACGGCGTCGCCTGAAACAGGAAACTCTTGTTGGCGGAACCGCCGCCCTTGGCCATGAACATGAACTTGTAGGCGTCATCGCCCTCGGCGTAGATCTCGCACTGCGCCGGCATGTTGTTGGCGGTGTTCTTTTCCTCATACATCGAGATCGGCGCCACCTGCGAATAGCGCAGGTTACGGCGCAAATAGGCGTCGCGCGCGCCTTCCGAGAGCGCGGCCTCGTCGTCGCCGTCGGTGATCACGCGGGCGCCCTTCTTGCCCATGATGATCGCGGTGCCGGTGTCCTGGCACATCGGCAACACGCCGCCGGCGGCGATGTTGGCGTTCTTGAGGAAATCGAACGCCACGAACTTGTCGTTGTCACTGGCTTCCTTGTCCTCGAGGATGTTGGCCAGCTGCTTCAGATGGCCGGGGCGCAGATAATGATTGATGTCGCCGAAGGCTGCCTCGGACAGCGCCCGCAGCGCCTCGCGCGACACCACCAGCATGTCCTTGCCGAGCACCTTCTCGACCCGCACGCCATCCGTCGTGATCTTCTTGTAGGGCGTGGTGTCCGCGCCCAGCGGAAACAGCGGCGTGTGCTTGTAGGGCGGAACGGGCTTTTGGTCGGGAAAGGCGGTAGGGGCGTTCATGGGCTGGGCTCGCAAGGTTTTTGGGGGCGGAAGCGTCCACGGGACACCCCGGCATTTGAACCGTTCTAAGCACTTTTGACACAAAAGGAAGGTTCCCGAATGGCCATCAGCAATCGAAATCGAGAATGACGACTGTTCCCACCGCAGTGTCGACCGAGACAGTGGCCGCCCCTCCCCCGGTCCCGCCCGCAGCCAGCCTGTCCGGGCTCAGCGTCGCCCTGATCATCATCGCGGTGCTCGAACTCCTCGACGGCCTGTCGGTGGCATGGGGGATCTTCGGTGATCCTGAAATCGTCGTGCCAGCCATCAGTGGCGCTGCCAGCGTCATGCACCCGTTGCTGGCGCTGGCGGCCTTGGTATTCGCCGCCTTCGGGCGCGTGCGGCCTGCGATTGTCATGCTCGGCGCTGTCATCATCGTGACCTGGCTGAAATACATGCCAACCGTGGTGTCGTCAGGAATAGACGCGGTAGGCCTCGGCGCGATCTGGTCCCCTGCGCAGATCATCGCGTTTCCGCTCGTGGCCGTCTGCGCGATCGGCCTTGCCGCGCGCAACCGTCGGCTGCTCGTTGCCACCGCGCTGGTCAGCCTTCCCACCCTGTTCAACATCGCCGCCATCATTGCGATTGCCATCGGCCTCGCCATGCGCGGGACCTGATGCACAACTCCGGCAAGATGATGGGGACACTGATGACGACGGCCGAGATGCGCGCGCCTGCCCCAACGGCCGGGACCGCCCCTGCCACGTCAGCGCCGCGCCGGATCGGCCTGCGCATCGCGCTGTCTGTGATCGCGCTGCTGGAGCTCTACTGGGGCATGTCGAGCGTGCCGACGTTGCTGGACGATATATCGAAAATCCCGGGTCCCGGCATCGGCGGGGCCATCATCAAGCTGCATCTTGCCGTCCATCCGGTGCTGGCGCTGTCGGCACTGCTGTTCGCGGCCATTGGTTACGTGCGCCAAGCGGTCATGGCGCTCGGCGCGGTCATGCTCATGACCTGGCTGAGCTACATGCCCTCGGTGATCAGGCACGGGCTCGCTTTCAACGGCCCTTACGCGGCACTGGAAACATTGGTGCAAATCATCCTGTTCCCGCTGATGGCCGCCTTTGCCATCGCCTGTGCCGCGCGCGACCAGCGGCTCGGGGCCGCCACGGCGCTGGTCAGCACGCCGACCCTGCTCAACCTGTTCACCACGATGGCGTTCTTTATCGCAATGATGACCCGCGGCTTCTGATTGACATTCGAGTAGGCCTCTTGCAGGAAGCTGCCGCGCAAGCTTCAATGGGGCCCAGAGGGGCATTTACAAATGACATCACGACGACAGTTTCGCCGATCGGTCCTGGTCGCGGCCGCGCTGGCGCTGGCCGCTTTCTCAACCTCGCCGGCCCGCGCCGACCGCTGCGACGACGTCGCCAAGCAACTCGCCAGCCAGGTCGACGGGATCAAGGTCAACTTCAAGGCCGCCAACATCGTCTATCTGGCGCATCCCTCCGCGAAGGAGCTCTCGATCGGCTGCCGCGGCAAGAGCTACTCGCTCGAGCTCTATGCGAAGACCGACCGGAAATTCAAACCGGAATTTCTCGACATGGTCGCCAGGGCCGGCGCCCTCGTCTTCACCATTCCGAAGCCCGACGTCGTGACCGGATCGACGCGCTGCATGAAGCGGATGGGCATCCTGCGCGGCGACAAGGTCTCGATGCGCTTCCGCCGGCTCAACATGGAATGCACGCGGACCAAGACCGAGGCCTCGATTGCGGTCACCCGCGGCAAGGACGAGTAGCGGCGTCCCTTCCGGAATCCGCTGCATTCTAATGAATTTTCGAGCGCCCCGTTCACCATCTGGCGGGATCACCGGCCGGGATTCACACATCGTTCGCTTCAATGCCTCCAGTGTCGGAGGCAACGAAAAGGATGATGCCGATGGATATCTCTGCTGTGTCTGCGCCGGTGCAGATCAAGCCGCCTGAAGCCAGCGTGCCCAAGCCAGAAGTGAAGCCCGCCGACGTACAAAACGGCGCCGCCGCCGACGGCACGCGCCTTCCGAAGCCGACGCTGCTTGCCGCCCTGCCGCCCGGACAGGGAACGCGGATCGACCAGTTCGCATAGAGGCTGCTCGCCCTGGCCTGTCGGGCCAAACGCCGCAAGTTTGCCGAAAAATCGCGCGATCATGATGCCCCAGGCAATGGGGATACCGCATGATTGCGAAGCTGTTGCTGCAGAACACTTTCTTCGTCGTCGGGATGGGTGCGCTGCTGTTTGCCTCCGCCGGCACGCTGCATTGGCCCGGCGCATGGGCGTGCCTTGCCACCTCCGCGGTGCTCGGCCCGGCCTGCGGCCTGTGGCTTGCGAAAACCGATCCCGCGCTACTCGCCGAGCGGATGCGGCTGACGGCCCGCGAGGAACAGCCGGCCGCCGACAAGAAGTTCATGCTGGTGTTCGCCGCCACGGGGTTGATCTGGTTCGTCGCGATGGGACTGGACCGGCGCATGCAGGCCTCCCACGTCCCCCTGGCCCTGCAGGTGCTGGGCGTTGCCATGTACCTGCTCTCGACCGGCTTCATCATGTGGGTGTTTCGCGAAAACTCGTTCGCAGCCCCCGTGATCAAGATACAGGTCGCGCGCGACCATCATGTGATCTCGACGGGTCCGTACGCCTTTGTCCGTCATCCCATGTACAGCGGCATCATGCTGTTTTCGTCGGCGTGCCGCTGCTGTTGGGATCCTGGTGGGGCGTGGCGCTGGCGCCGCTGTTCGCCATCCTGTTCGCGGTACGCGCCGGTATCGAGGAGCGCGCGCTGATCGCGGGCCTGCCGGGCTATGCTGACTATGCCGCGCGCGTGCGCTATCGTCTGGTTCCGGGAATCTGGTGAGGGACACATGCCTGAAAGCAAGACCTACACGGGCGGCTGCCATTGCGGCCAAGTACGGTTCGAATGCACCACCGACCTGGCGATGGTGACCGCCTGCAATTGTTCGATCTGCACCAAGAAGGGCCTGCATATTACGTTCCTGGAGCCGAAGAGCTTTCAGCTCCGCGCCGGCGAGGACAACTTACGCGAATATCTCTTCAACAAGCACGCGATCCGCCACCAGCTCTGCATCGATTGCGGCGTCGACGTCTTTGCGCGCGGCACCAGGCCTGACGGCAGCGAAGTGGTGGCGCTCAATGTGAGCTGCATCGACGGCATCGAGCTATCGAAGCTGACGATGACGCCGATCGATGGAAGGAATAGGTGACGGCACGCCGTCATTCCGGGGCGCGCTAGCGAACCTCAGATGTGCGATTGCACATCGGGGAATCTCGAGATTCCGGGTTCACCGCTCGCGCGGTGCCCCGGAATGACTAGGTTAGAGATCCAGCGCCTTGTAGCGCCGGAATATTCCGTCCTCGTTGAACGCAATCCGCCGCTCGCTGGCGAGATAGGCCTTGATGTTCGGCCGCGCGGCGACGCGGTCATGCAGTTCGACCAGGGCGGGAATGTTCTTTTCAAACGCTTTCATGCGCTTGGGAAAGGCGTAGCGCAGCCCCTCCACGATCTGGAACAGCGACAGGTCGACATAGGTCAGGCGCCGGCCGGTGACGTAGCCGCCGCCATTGGCGGCCAGCAACTCCTCGAAATAATCCAGATATTTCGGCACCCGTGACTTCCAGAATTCGGCGGTGCGCTTTTTGGCCGGCGCCTTCTGCTCCTCATAATAGAGCGACGGGCCGAGCGGATGATGGGTGTCGTGAACTTCCAGCACGAAATCCGTAATGGTGAGCTGCAGCTGGTGCACCCACAGCCTTGCCGCTTCCGCCTTCGGCGCCAGCCCATGGCGCGCGCCGAGATAGAGCAGGATGTTGGCGGTCTGGCCGATCACGAGGTTTCCCGCTTTGAGGAACGGCGGCGCAAAGGGCGGCGTGCCCTTTGCAGTCTCCATCATCTTCATCATCGCGCTGGTGCCGTTGCCGCTTCGCGCCACGTCGGTATAGGCCGCGCCGGCTTCTTCCAGCGCAAGCCGGACGTATTCGCCGCGGCCCTGAATATGTGGCCAGTAATACAGTTGATAGCGCATCGACGGCATCTCCAAAGACCTGCACCAAGAGCCCTGCTCGCAGCCATAACACATCAGTCCGTATTTCGTTCGTCACAATGCCGGCCGGCCCTGACGCCCATCACCAAGCAATTGCGCTTCGCATGGCCTGAATTCTCCACAGGCGCGAATCTGTCCGAAGGCGGGTGGCCGTGTTAGGTTCCGACTGGGTGCCGGATTCCTCAACACGACAGGAGCATGGGATGGCGGATGACAAGAAGAAGCGCGGCGGTGCCGATGCCGCGCTGATCGCAATGGGCGAAGCTTACGAAGTCGCCTATTGGTCGAAGAAATTGAAGATCACGCCGGCCCAGCTGAAAGCCGCCGTCAAGAAGGTCGGCCACTCCGCCAGGAAAGTGGAAGCCTATATCGGGGAGCAGAAGCACAAGGCCGCCGACCGCGCCCTGATCGCCATCAGCCAGCCTCACGAAGTCCGCTACTGGTCGAAGAAGTTCAAGGTCACCCCGGCGAAGCTGAAGGCTGCCGTCGCCGCCGTCGGGCATTCATCGAAAAACGTCGGCGCCTATCTGGCCAAGAAGAAAACGACCAAGAAGAAAGCCGCCAAGAAGACCGTCAAAGCGCCTGCCAAAAAGAAGGCTGCAAAAAAGAAGACCGCCAGAAAGGCGTCAAAGAAAAAGGCCGCCTGAAAGGCGGCCTCAAAGCCGGGCATGGCTTCTTCGAGCAACAGCGCCGCGATCGTGTGGGACCGTCGCCGGACAGGGCGACGGTGTCAGGCGATGGCGGCTTGCGTAAGGCTCAATAACCGCAGGTGGCGCAGCGCGGCGCGACCGGCGCATAATAGGCACGGGCCGGCGCAACCATTTCAACGCGCTGCTGGACGGCGTATCGCGGGGCTGTCCGTTGATAGTGGACGCGGCCGGGCGAGACCATCACGGTCTTCGGCACCATCACGGTGCGATAGCGCGCCGGGGTGCGATACGCAGTGACGCGGCCGGGCGAAACCATCACGGTTTCCTGCACGGTGCGGTACTCCGCCGGGACCACCTGCTGCACATATTGCTGACCGCAGCAGGGCTGCGGCTGGTAGCACGAATAGCAGCCGGCGGAAGCGGCGGTCGGGATGACGGCGGCGGCGAGCGCGGTGGCGAAGGCGGCGGCAATAACGCGAGACATGATATACCTGCTGGCTTTGAGAAAATATCTGCGAAGTTGCACACAACTCCGTCTGGCCTAATGGTCTAGCGCTCGCGCAGGGTGCGTCAACTTGAAAACAAAATTTACCTTGATGAAGATCGCTAACAATTCCTGAACGGCGCGCGACGCCGCACGCGATCCAGGGCATGAACCCAATCAATTCGGGTTGGTCGGCAGCCGTGCACGCATCGGTCGAGATCCGCACTCAGAGCATCGTGACTATTCCACAACGCGGCTCAAAACCGCGGGGTGCCGGGATCGAGGCCAAGCCCCACTCGGCCCGACACCACGTAGTTGTTCGGGGTCATTGCGATATGCTTTACGGCCGCATCAACGTCGCGAACGAAGCGCTCGATCGGGGACGTCTCGAAAATTGCGCCCGCTCCCGTCTCGGCGGCGAGCATGTCGGCGATCCGCACCGCGCTTTCGGCGGCATGCGTGCAGGCCGTCCTGAACACCGCGCGGGCAGTGGCAAGGCGCGCCCCCTCCTCTGCTGAGGCCGCCATCAATTCCGACATCGCATCGATCAGGAAAGCGCGCGCCGCGCGATGCAGCGCGTCCGCCCGGCCGTAGTTGCTTTGTACGATCTCGCGATCGCGCAGCAACGTGCTGACACCCTGTCGGGCCTTGCGGCTCGCAAGTTCGACAAAAGCGTTCATGGCGCCGCGCGCGATTCCAAGCGGGACCACGGAAACAGTCCAGGCGAATGCTGACAGCCTGGGCAAGCAATACACGATCCCGTCCTGCGTAGAACGAGATTCCATGAAGGCGTGCGTGTGTTGCTCGGGGACAAAGAGATCGCGGACTTCGAAGTCGCAACTGCCCGTGGCACGCAACCCCGACACCCGCCACGTGTCGTGGACGATGACATCGCGGCGCTCGAAATAGCAGCACAGCGGCGGTTCATCCTTGCCGCCGGCGCCTTTCATGCTCGCGAGGCCCATAAAGAGCGACGCGTGATGAGCGCCACTGCCGAACGGCCAGCGGCCGGTGACGCGATAGCCGCGTTCCGCCTTCAGGGCCACGCCAACGGCGCCGGTGGCGCTCGTGACGAAGGCGCGCGGATCGGAGAAAAACTCCCGCGCGACCTGCTTGGGCAGGTAGCCGCCGACGCGACTCATGCCTCCGCCATTGCCGACAAGCCACCCGACCGAGCCGTCAAGCGCGGACGCGGCCTCCACGACGGTCATGAAATCGGCCGGCGACAATTCCGGACCACCGAATGCCTCGGGTAGCCACAGGCGGAACAGACCAGCGTCCGCAAGCGCATTGAACACGGCATCCGGTAATCGGCGTTCGCTGTCGAACGCCGCACGGTGCTCGGCGATCACAGGCGCAAGCCGCTTGATCGCTGCGAGATAATCAGAGACCCGGCCGGAGGCTTCCGCCAGCATTTTGCGATTATCCTGTCAGACGCCCGGCCACTCTCGGCCTCAAGGCACCGTCCACGCAAGCTCGGATAATTCATGTGCAGGATGAACTGATTTCATCTAGGCTGGGCCGATGCGCAAGCTGCCGCCCCTCACCGAGCTTCGGGCCTTCGAGGCCGCGGCTCGTCATCTGAGCTTCAAAATGGCAGCGGCCGAGCTGTACGTGACGCCAACAGCCATTAGCCACCAGATCAAGCTGCTCGAACGCTACTGCGGCAGGGCCCTGTTCCGCCGCAGGCCGCGCCCGCTCAAGCTGACGCCGGCGGGTGAACAGCTTTTCCCGGTGATCCGCGATGGCTTCGAGACTTTCGCGGATGTGCTGGCGTCAGTGCGGCCGGGCGCGATGGGTGGGCGGCTACGCATCACCGCCACCAATGCATTTGCGGCACGATGGCTGGTGCCCCGGTTGTCGAACTGGCGCGCCGCCCATCCGCGCCTCAAACTCGATATCCTCGGGACGGACGCTGTTCTCGACCTTGCAGCAGGCGAAGCCGACATCGCGATCCGCTATGCGCGCAGGCCGCCACCGGGTGATCATTGCATTGAGTTGACGCGCGACATCTTCCGCGTCGTTGCGAGTCCAAGGCTCGTCGGCAATCAGGGCAAGTTACTCACTCCGGCCGAACTGGCCAACTTTCCCCTCATCGAGATCGATTGGCCATCCACGGACCTGGACGCTCCGAACTGGCAACGCTGGCAGACGATGGCGCGCCGCCGCCTCAAGCGCGTGCCCGACCTCGCGCAACTGCAGAGTCTTGCGTTTCGTGAAGAGTTGCACGCCATTGAAGCCGCAATCTCGGGTCAGGGCATCGCGATCTGCAGCGATGTGCTGGTGGCGCCGGAGCTTGCAAGCGGCGCACTCGTGCAGGTCTCGAAGCTCACACTGCCGGGTTACGGGTTCTACCTCGTGCACCGGTCCGGGCACGCCAAGCTCGCGTCGATCAGCGCATTCTCCACGTGGGCCCGCTCAATGCAGAAAACATCCGCATCGATTCCGGTCAGGAGCTAAAACTCACCGCTAATGAGCCCGCGCCTCTACCCTCGGACGCGCTCATAGTCCCAGCCGATCCAGGCGCACAGGCTGCGACCCATTACGTCTTCCACATCAGCCCCCTTCAGCCACGGCAGTTCCTCGGTGAAGAAGGTGACGCATTGCCGGTAGCTGCAGGGCATCCGCGTGATGTCGGTGCCCCAGAACATCCGCTTCGGCCCATAGGCATCGAAGATGCGATGCAGCCCGTCATGGATGTTGCGGAACGGATACGGCTCGGTCGAATAATGCGGCGCGCCGGTCGCCTTCACCGCGACGTTCGGCAGCTGCGCCAGCGCTAGCAGTTCATCGAGATGGACGAACGCCTCGGCATCCCGCCCGTGCCGGTTCAGGCCGCAATGATCCAGGATCATCTTCAGGCCGGGATGCCGTTCGGCGATCTCGCGAAACTTCGGCAGGAACAGTCCGCCCATCATCGCCAGCGGCAGCCCCTCCTGCTCGGCCGCGGGCCACAGCCAATCGAGCGAGCCGTCGTAGAGCCATTTCTGGTGTTCTTCCAGCAGCAGCGGCCAGCGCAGCCCCATCATGCCGGGCTGCTTGCGCCAGCCATGGATCAGCTTGCGGTTGTCAGGGTTTTCGAGCGCAAAATTGCCCATGATGGCAAAGCGGTCCGGATAATTCAGGACCGCCTCGATCGCCAGCGCATTGGAATCGGGATCCCAGCCGGCTGGCGGGTGGATCAGCGCGGCATCCACCCCGGCCTCGTCCATCTCGACCAGGACTTCCTCGGCCGTGAACTTCGCGACCTTGCGATGCAGGCCCGACGTCGGCGTCACGGTCTGCGACCAGATATGAACCTGCGCGTCGATGATCTTCATCTTCTCACTTCCGCCATTCCAGAAATGACTTCGTCAGTTCGCCGCGAAGCAATACATCAGGCCGTCGCCGCCAGTTGGTACGTCGTCAAAAACACGCCGCGGCATTCATTATTCCGGGGCGCAAAGCAAAAGGCGCCGCGGAATCAACCGCGGCGCCTTGTATGTTTTAGCGTTCAGCAGAAGATCAGTTGGTCTGCTGGATCGCCGAGAGTTCCCATTGTCCGCCGGATTGCCGGGCAAAGGTCCAGACTTCCGTCGCCTCGATCGGAGTCTCGCTGCCCGAGACCAGACGGTTGGTGCCGCGCTCCAGGGTCTTGTCGACCAGCGAGAAGCGCATCGCGACGCTCGCATAATCGGTTTGGCCTTCGCGCCAGGCTTCTGCGAGGTCGCCCTGCAGCAGCTTGACGTCGGACACCTTGTTGACGTCGTTGTTGGCCTTGTTCTGCTCGAGGTCCTTGGTGAAGTACGACACCATCTCGGGCGTTGCGAGCGTATGCAGTTTCGCGACGTCCTCGTTCGACCATGCGGCCTGGACTTCGCCAAGCAGCCGTTCGAACGCCTCGTAGTCGGAAGGCCCGATCTCGAGCGGCGCGGGGGTGCTCGATCCCAGACCAAAGCCCATTCCGGAGCCGAAGCCGGTCTGCGGCGGGGCTGAACCCGCGGCAGGTCCGGCAGCGGAATTGGCATAGGCGTTCGCCGGCGTGTGGCGGCGCTGCCACCACGACATCGCCAGCTTGACCACGATCAGGATCAGGCCGATCTGCAGGATCAGGCCGATGATCGACGCCATCCCGCCGAGGCCGCCAAGCAGTCCGCCACCGGACAGCATGCCGAACAAGCCGGCGCCGAGGAAGCCTGCGGCGAGACCGCCCATCATCATGCCCATACCGGGCCGGCTGAAGAAGCCACCCTTGGCTGCCCCTGCGGCGGCTCCAGCGGCCGCCGGTGCGCCCGGCTGGCTGAAGGTACGGTTCATGGGCTGCGCCGCATTGGGCGCCGTGGTGGTGCTGGGCGGAGCCGAATAGGTCTTCGATCCCCGCGAACCGGAGCTGCTGCCGCCGCCCACACGGGCGTCAGCCGCCGAGATCGCCATCGCGAGGGGAACCGCCAGCGACAGGACGATGGCGAAAGCCCGGACAATTCCGCGCGTACGTTGCGAGAAATTCATATCTGTTTCCTCAATTCCCCGGCATGGGGAAGCAGCCCCTAAGATGGGCAGAGCTGCTTAAAAGTGAAGCCGTAAACGGGAACAAGCGCTGCGGCCCTCAGTCGCGGGGATGTGACGATTAGGCCGGTTGTGGGTTTGAACCCGTTGGAACTTAGGAGTTTTCCGCGTGGACCTGGCGAGTCGGATGGGGATCGGCGACGACGGGTCGAAGGACGGGTGCAAGGACCGGCCCGAGGATGCTTAACGCCACCTCACCGACCGGCGATGGATGCGATGTTTCCTCGGCCACGAGGGCCTGATCCATGGTGTGGGCACCGAGCTCGCACATGGCCTGGGTCGCGACATCGCCGCGGCGAACGCATTCCTTGGCCAGAAATTCGAATTGCGCCCGCGCCTGGCGCAGGGTCTCTTTCGGCACGACCGCGCTGTTTTCTCCGGGCGCTGAATCCCGGTCCGGCGGTTGAACCGGAGGCGAGCCGCCTTGGGCTTCCGCGCGCGGGTCGGTGGCTGCAACGCCGAGCTGGCTGATCCGGTCGAAGGCCGATCGAAGCTCCTCGCGCTTGGCCTCGAGCGCCTCGATCCTCTGCTGCAGTTCCTCGTGTTCGTTCGCGGTCGCGACGCGGATCGTCGCAAGCTCGTCCTCGCGTGATCGCAGTCTGGATTGCCAATCGTCACGCTCACGATCAAAGGCAAGCCTGAACTCGGCCATGACGGCCTCGCTCTGCGACAGCTTTGCCGAGAGTTCGTCGCGCTCGCGCAGAAACTCGCTGCGCTGCTGCTCGATTTGCTTGATGCTCGCTTCCAGGCTTGCCTTCAGCGCGACACGTTCCTGATCGAAGCCTGTACCAAGCTCGGCCAGGGCCGATTCATGCGCCTGCGATTTCGTCGCGGCCTCCTCCTGTGCACCCTTCAAGGTTTCCTGCGCTCGCTTCAGCGTGTCGCCGAGTTCGAGCAGCTCCGCCTCCCGCTCCTCCAACGTCGTCTTGAGCGTATCGCGCTCGGTGATGATGAAACTGGAGAGCTTTACGTGCCGTTCGATGTCATGCCGGAGGCTTTGGCATTCGGTTTCCAGCTCGTCATTCTGGTGGGACACGGTTTCGTACTTGTAGCGCCACAGCTGTTCCTCATCGTGCGCGCCGGAAACGTGCGCCATCAGGGCGTCGATCAGATCGGCCGCCCGCATCAGATTTTCGGCGTTTTGCCCGTTGGACATCATGTCGGCGAAACGGCGCAGAAAATGCGCTGTTTCCGCGGCGTCAGCCGCCTCAGGAACCGTGGCAGGATCGGTCATGCAACTTGCCTTCGTGAGCAGCGTCGGTGCCGTATGCGGACACCTTAACCCCATTCAGAACGGCAAATGTATGGTGGCGCGGGTTCTCCGGACCAAACGGTGGGAACAGGACCGTTCCGGCCTCACAACAAATCCTGAAATCCGGACCGAAGACCGAAAGCGGCCTTACGACGCCGTCATCGTCTCCTTCACCTTCGCGACCAGTGCGCTCAGCGCAAAGGGCTTGGCGAGGAAGGCGAACTGCTCGTTTTCCGGCAGGCTCTTGTCGAAGGCCTCTTCGGCATAGCCGGAGACGAAGATGATCTTGAGGTTGGGATTGCGCTGCCGCATTTCCTTGAGCAGCGTCGGGCCGTCCATTTCCGGCATCACCACGTCGGAGACGACGAGATCGACGGCGCCGTTCTTCTCCTCCAGCGCTTCCATCGCCTCGATGCCGTTGGCGGCCTCGATCACGCTGTAGCCGCGCGATCGAAGACCGCGCGCGTTGAGCGAGCGCAGGCCGTCCTCGTCTTCCACCAGCAGGATGGTGCCCTGCCCGGTCAGATCGGCCTGCGGCTTCGGCGGCTCCGCCACGGCTTCCTTGGCGGCGCCATTGGTAACCTGCGGTTCGGGTGCAGCTTCCAGCTCGGGACGGTGCCGCGGCAGGAAGATGCGGAACGTGGTGCCCTCCCCCGCTTTCGAATCCACGTAAACAAAACCGCCGGTCTGCTTGACGATGCCATAGACGGTCGACAGCCCGAGGCCGGTGCCCTTGCCGACCTCTTTGGTAGAGAAGAACGGCTCGAAAATCTTGTCGACGATCTCGGCGGGGATGCCGGTGCCGGTATCGGCGACGTCGATCCGGACGTAATCCGCCGCCGGCATGCCCTTGTAGGACAACAGCGCGGCTTCATCCATCGTGACGTTGCTCGTCTTGACCGTCAGCTTGCCGCCATCGGCCATCGCGTCGCGGGCGTTGACGGCGAGATTGACGATCACCTGTTCGAATTGCGAGACGTCGACCTTCACCGGCCAGAGATCGCGGCCGTGCACCAGGTCGAGCTTGACCTTCTCGCCGATCAGGCGGCGCAGCAGCATGGTGAGATCGCTCAATGCGTCGCCGAGGTCGAGCACCTGCGGCCGCAGGGTCTGGCGGCGCGAGAACGCCAGCAGCTGCCGCACCAGCGTCGCGGCCCGGGTGGCGTTCTGCTTGATCTGCATGATGTCCTGGAACGACGGGTCGGTCGGCTTGTGCGCGTTCAGCAGGAAGTCGTTGGCCATCATGATGGCCGAGAGCACGTTGTTGAAATCGTGCGCGATGCCACCGGCAAGCTGGCCGACCATGTCCATTTTCTGCGACTGGTTGATCTGGTTCTCGAGCGTGCGTCGCTCCGTGGTTTCCAGCATGTAGACGATGGCGGCCTCGGTTTCGCGCTCGTCCTCCTCGACCGCGGTGACGAAATATTGAGCCCAGCGCTCCTTGGCCCCGTCGAGCATGGCCTCGACCGGCGCGATGTCGCCCTGCCCTTCGGCGGCCTGGTTGATCGCCGCGATCAGCAGGCTGCGGTCGCGGGCGTTCACACTGCGGAAGATCGACTTGTTGGCGGCACCATCCGCACTCAGGCTTTGCGCCAGCTTGGCGAAGCGGGCATTGGCGCGCACCACCGCGCCGGCGCGGTCCACGGTCGCGATCGCCATCGGGGTATGGTCGAAGAACCGCATGAAGCGCACTTCCGCGGCGCGCTCGGGGTCGGAATGCTCGTCGCGCGCGCGGCTGATCACCAGCGTCCGCGACGCGCCGGGCACGCCGTCGGCGCCGAACGCCAGCTTGTGATAGAGCCGCACCGGCATGGTCCTGCCGCTGCGCATGCGCAGATCGATGTCGAGCACTTCGGTCTTGACTTCGCCCGGCACCGCCACGATCGAGGTCAGCAGCGATGCGCCGTCGCCCGATACGATATCGGTCAGCTTCAAGCCGCCCGATCCGATCTCGGCAAGGTCGTGATCGAGCCAGCCCGCCAGCGTCGCGTTGACATAGACGACCTCGCCACCCGGACTAACCGAGAAGAAGCCGCAAGGCGCGTGATCGAGATATTCGATCGCGTGCTGCAATTCCTTGAAGACGTCCTCCTGGCGTTCGCGATCCCGCGTGATGTCGGCGATCGACCACACCGAATATTTCGCCTCGCGCTTGCTGGCGCCGAGGGGTCGGACCCGCATCCGCAGCCAGCGGCCATGGGCGCCGTCGGTCCCTGCGATCCGGACTTCCTCCTGCTGCCGCTTGCCCTCGCGCGCCGCCTTGAGCAGGCGGAACACCGCCTCCGACACATCGGGATTGCCGATGAAGACGCGCTCGATCGGGCGCACCTCCTGGGCGGTCGCGGCCCCCGTCAGCGCCAGATAGGCGGCGTTGGAATAGACGACATGGCCGCGCGAATCGGTCACCGCGAGCCCGTCATAGGCATGGTCGGCGATCCGCCCCATCACCGGATCGTCGGTGCTGCGGTCGGTGAAACGGATGATCCCAGCGGCAAAGGCGAACAGATTGAACAGGCCGACCATGGCCAGCAGCGCCAGCACGCCGAGGATATAGGGCTGGGCCTGGGCGCGGCCGATGGTCATCAGCACGACCGCGATCGCGACGATACCGGCGGCCACCAGCAGCACCAGCACGATGCTGCCGCCACGCCGCGCCGGCTCATGGGCCGCGAAGGGCTCGGGGGACGGATGGCTGTCGGTTTCGGCGGTCATATCAGGGGACGCAAGCCCGTCGGCATGGGATGGCGCGCTGATCTGCGCGCCTCCCTTGAGTGCCTGAATCGGACCGGCAAGCGCAAGTCCATCAGGCGGCTAATTGGCATCAATAGCGGTTTCAAGCGAAATGGGCACCGGTTCGAGTGAAGAAAACACGTAAAAAATATCGTCCAGGGCTTTATCCAACGCATTTCAAGGCAATTTCCGGCCCATCCGTCAGTTGCGCCGGCCGGCAGCGTCGCGCTTCAACCCCATGACAAAGCCGATGATTTCGGCAACCGCATGGTAGTGCTCGACCGGGATTTCCTCGTCGACATCGACGGTGGCATAGAGCGCGCGCGCCAGCGGCACGTTCTCGACGATCGGAATGTCGTGTTTCTTG
Source organism: Bradyrhizobium sp. AUGA SZCCT0431 (assembly GCF_018131065.1). Lineage (NCBI taxonomy): Bacteria > Pseudomonadati > Pseudomonadota > Alphaproteobacteria > Hyphomicrobiales > Nitrobacteraceae > Bradyrhizobium > Bradyrhizobium sp. AUGA SZCCT0431. The sequence continues at coordinate 62,547 of NZ_JAFCLR010000031.1, forward strand.
GCGATCTCCCTGATCTTGAACGCGATATTGTCGACGCCCTTGGCGACGCAGACCGGCGCCGACATGCCGCGGTCGTAGGACAACGCCACCGAATAGTGGGTCGGGTTGGTGATGATCACGCTGGCCTTGGGCACATCGGCCATCATGCGCTTCTTCATGCTGGCCTGGCGCAACTGCCGGATCTTGGCCTTGATGTGGGGGTCGCCTTCGGACTGCTTGAACTCGTCCTTGATCTCCTGCAGCGACATCTTCTGCCGCTGGAACCACTGCCGGTACTGGAAGAAGTAATCCGCGATCGCCACGGCAGCCAGCATCGCCACCACCGCGCCCATCAGATGCAGCGTCAGACTGGTGGTGACGCCCATGATCGCCGTCGGGTCGAAGGCCAGGAACGACTCCAGCCGATGGCGCTCCGGCCACAGCACCGCCATCATGACGGCGCCGAGTGCGACCAGCTTGAACAGGCCCTTGAGGAAATTCGCCAGCGCCTGCTTGCCGAAGATGCGCTTGAAGCCGGCGCCGGGCGACACCTTGCTGAATTTGGGCGTGAGCGATTCCGACGACCACACCAGCCGATGCTGGATCATGTTGCCGGCGATGGCCGATATCATCAGCATCAGCAGCGGCACACCGATCGCCGCCAGCACGGCAATGCCGAGCGTATTGCCGAGTTGCAGCAGCGCCGTGCCGTCGGCGCGCAGCGTGCCCGCATTGGCGATCAAATTGCGCAGCGGCATCAGGATGCCGCCGCCGATCGAGCCCGAGAAGGTCGACAACACCAGCGTCGCGCCCGCGATCACGAACCAGGTGTTGACCTCCTGGCTCTTGGCAACGTCGCCCTTCGCATGCGCGTCGTCGAGACGCTTTTGCGTAGGGTCTTCTGTTTTATCGTCGCTATCGTCGGCCATCGCGGCGCCTTGGCTTTTTTATTTGAGCATGATCTCCGCGCAAACGCTTCGCGTTTGTCGCGAGGGAAAACCGGTGCCCACTTTTCCGGATCATGCTCTATCTAAGCGGTGTGAGCTCGTGCATGACGCCGGTGAAGTAGTTCAGATAGGTGCCCATCATCGCCGTGAGGACGCCGGCGAAGATCAAGAAGCCGATCAGGATCGAGAGCGGCACACCGACGAAATAGACCTGCATCGCCGGCATCAGCCGCGCCAGAATGCCGAGCCCCATGTTGAAGACGATGCCGAACACCAAAAACGGCGCCGACAATTGCAGGCCGATCTTGAAGGCGGCGGTGAAAGCCCGGGTCGCAAGCGCCGCGACGTCGCCGGTCGGCATCGTCTCGCCCGGCGAGAAGATCCGGTAGCTCTCGTTGAGCGCCGCAATGACCAGGTGATGGGTGTCGGTGGCGAACAACAGCGTTATGCCGAGGATAGAGAGGAAGTTGCCGATCAGAAGGCCCTGCTGGCCCTGGGTCGGATCGACAGCGGTGACGAAGCCGAGGCCGAGCTGCTGGGCGATCACCGAGCCTGCGACCGCCAGCGCCGACAGCGTCACCCGCGCGGTGGCGCCGAGCACCACGCCGATGACGATCTCGTGCACCATCAGAACGCCCATCGCGCTCATCGAGGTCAAATCGACCTGATAGGCGGCGCGGTGCAGCGGCAGGATGATCAGCGTCAACAACAGCGCGATCGCGAGCTTGATCCGGACCGGGATGTTGCTCTCGCCAAATCCCGGCAACAGCATCACCATCGCCCCCACGCGGGCAAACACCAGCATGAAAGTGGCGGCAAGGGCCGGCAGCAGCGAGATATCGACGCGCATGACCTAGCCGGAGTGCGGTGGATTTGGCATTCGCATCAGCATTTGCCGCGAGTCCTCCATGCGAATGCCAAATCCGAAGACCGCACTCAAGACTCCTTTCTACTAATGTCCCTTTGGCTCCAACATTCGCAAAAGAACCCTCAGCGACGGGATGCGAATGTTGGACCCGGGACATTAGTGCATCATCCGCCTATGATTCGCGACGATATCCGCATCATGTAGCCTTGCAGCGAATCCGCCATGAACGGCAACGCCAGCAATAATGTCACGAAGATCGCGAGGATCTTCGGCACGAAGATCAGCGTCTGCTCCTGGATCTGCGTCAGCGCCTGGAACAGCGACACCACGACGCCGACCACAAGGCCCACCACCATCAGGGGTGACGACACCACCACGATGGTCCAGATCGCATCACGCGCCACGTCGAGGGTTTCAGCACCGGTCATTTTTTGAATCTCGTTTGCTCTGAATCACATTCGTCATTCCGGGATGGTCCGAAGGACCAGACCACAGATGCGCAATTGCGCATCGGGGAATCTCGAGATCCCGGGTTCGATGCTGCGCATCGCCCCGGGATGACGTCCAAGGACGTCAAATCGGCATCTTCATGATGTCTTCGTAGGACTGGATCACCCGGTCGCGTACCGACACCAGCGTCGAGACCGCGACGTCGGTCTCGGCCACCGCCGTCACCACGTCCATGACGTTGGCCTTGCCCGAAGTCATCGCGATGGTCTGGGCGTCCGACTTCTTGCCGGCTTCCATCACGCTGCCGACGGCATCCTTGAGCAGCGCGCCGAAGGACGGGCCGCCCGAAGTCTGGCCGCCCTTCTCGGCGCCGCCGGTCTCCATGATGCGCGAGAGCGCGGCGTAGGCGTTTGCTGCAACGGTCGGTGAAGCCATGGTCTATGATTCCTGTTTCAGGCCTTGAGAATATCGAGCGTGCGTTGAATCATCCGGCGCGTGGCGCTGATGATGTTGAGGTTGGCCTCATAGGACCGCTGGGCTTCGCGCATGTCGGTCATTTCGACCAGCGGGTTGACGTTGGGATATTTGACGTTGCCGGCGGCGTCCGCCGCCGGGTTGCTCGGCTCGTGCTTGATGCGGAACGCCGACTGGTCGGTGCGCACCTTGCCGAGCGTCACCACTTTCGCATCGATCGTGCGGTCCAGCGCCGAGGAGAAGGTCGGCACCTTGCGGCGATAGGGATCGCCGGCGGCAGTGGGCGCGGTGGAATCCACGTTCGCGATATTTTCCGAGATCACCCGCATCCGCCCGGCCTGCGCGCGCAGGCCCGAGGTCGCGATGCTCATCGAGCGGGCGAAGTCGCTTCCACCATCATCTGCCATGATCCGGTTCCCCTAAATGCGGCGCGTCAGCGCTTTCCGATGGCGGTTTTGAGAAGTCCGAGGCTGCGGGTGTAGAGCGATGTGGCCGCCGCATAATCCATCTGGTTGGCGGAGACCCGCATCATCTGATCTTCCAGATTGACGGCGTTGCCGGCCGGCCGGGTCAGGAATCCGCTCTTGCCGCCATCGCCGTCGAAGGTCTGCGCGCCGCCGGACACGCCGATATGGCTCGCGCTGGTGCGCATCATCGCCATCGATCCGAAAGTTCCGCCGACGGTGGCGGCGGAACCTTTTTTGTCGAATTTCGGTTCCACCAGATCGCGCGGCTTGAAGTTCGGGGTGTTGGCGTTGGAAATGTTTTCGGCGAGCACCCGCTGGCGCTCCTGATGCCACTGCATCTTGGTGCGCAGCGCCGACAGGATCGGAAGATCGTTGATGGCCATCGCGAGCGGGTCCCCGTTAACCTCTGGCAGACGCCGCGAGGTAGGCAGAATTTGCCCGGTGCATGGTTAACGGCGGGTTAAAATCCGCAGAAACAGGCCGTGGACAACGCGCTTGCGCCGGAGCCGGCGCCCAAAAGAGCGCATTTTCGCCACGAAATCTGCGTTAACCAGCAGCGGCCAACGCGGCCGGGGGCGCTCAGAAGTCGTTTTGGATCAAGCGATTCTTGGTCTATTAATTAATGGGCGGCAGCGTTTGCCGTGGGGAATTAAGGAATAGGGCTGATCTCGGGCGTGATTCGCCGGTCGACGGATCGCTTCGGAACATGAATATCGTTTCGGAACATGAATCCGGAAGAATCATGTTCAAGTTGGAAGATCAGATCCGCGCACCTCGAAGCAAGCATGTGAGAACGGCCTGAGGCCGGGGACTAGAGAATGCAGACAGCATATTTCATCTTCGCATTCATCGCCGTGCTGGCGCTGATCGGCGTCGCCGCATGGCTGGTGCGCCGCTTCGCCACCAACCGCCTCGGTGCCAACCCCAATCGCGGGCGGATGCCGCGGCTGGCCGTGATCGACGCCGCCGCCGTGGACGGCCGCCGGCGCCTGGTGCTGGTCCGGCGCGACAATGTCGAACATCTCCTGATGATCGGCGGCCCCAGCGACATCGTGGTGGAACCCAATATCGTCCGTGCCATGCCGGGCCGTGACCAGATGGCGCCGCGGCCTGCGGTCACCGGCGAGCAGCCGCCGCGGATCGCCCCGCTGCCGGATGCCGGCTGGAACGACGAGAGCGCGCGCGACCCGTTCGATCACGCCGAGCCGCAAATGCCCGAGCCGCCGCCGCGCCCGGCACGCCCCGCTTTCGCCGACGAACTCCGCCGCCCGGCGCCGCCGCCGATGGCCGAGCGCCGCACCGATCCGCTGGCAAGCTTTTCGCCGGAGCCGATGGGCGGCCGGCCGGAACCGCGTCCCGATCCGGTCCCGCAGCGCCTGGCCCGCGCCGAACCCATGATGCCGCGGCCGCAGCGCCAGATGGAGTCGCCGAAGGCGCCGCCGCCGGTCCGAGCGCCCGAGCGAGCCGCAGCACCGCCGCCGCCACCCCCGCCGCCTGCGCCTCCGCCGCAGTCCGCCGACCAGAATCTCGCCGAGATGGCGCAGCGGCTCGAAGCCGCCTTGCGCCGGCCGGCCGATGCCCCGATCGCACCGCCGGTCGCGCCGGAGCCGCCGCCTGCCCGCCCCTCGCGCAGCGAGACGCCCGCCCCGCCGCCCCCCGCGCCCGCACCGCAGAAGAGCGGGTTTGAGAATCTCGAAGACGAGATGGCCTCATTGCTGGGCCGCCCGAAGTCTCCTTCGTGAGATCGGCGAAAGCCCCGCGTAGAGTTTTATTTTTTGTCACACTGATAGCCGCCGGATCGCTCGCCGATCCGGTGCTGGCGCAGGACATCAGCATCAATCTCGGTCAGGGCGGTGGCGGCGTCACCGAACGCGCGATCCAGCTGATCGCGCTGCTGACGATCCTCTCGATCGCGCCGTCGATCCTGATCATGATGACGTCGTTCACCCGGATCGTGGTGGTGCTGTCGCTGCTGCGCACCGCGCTCGGCACCGCGACCGCACCGCCGAACTCCGTGATCATTGCGCTCGCAATGTTCCTGACCGCGTTCGTGATGGGGCCGGTGCTGCAAAAATCCTATGACGACGGCATCAAGCCTTTGGTCGCCAACCAGATCGGCGTCGAGGACGCGCTGCAACGGGCGTCCGTGCCGCTGCGCGGCTTCATGCTGAAGAACGTCCGCGAGAAGGACCTCAAGCTGTTCCTGGACATGTCGCGCGAACCGCCGCCGGCGACGCCGGAAGAGATGTCGCTGCGGATTCTGGTGCCGGCCTTCATGATCTCCGAGCTGAAGCGCGCCTTCGAGATCGGCTTCCTGTTGTTCCTGCCCTTCCTGATCATCGACCTCGTGGTGGCGTCGGTTCTGATGTCGATGGGCATGATGATGCTGCCGCCGGTCGTGGTGTCACTTCCGTTCAAGCTGATCTTCTTCGTGCTGGTCGACGGCTGGTCGCTGGTGGCGGGAAGCCTGGTGCAGAGTTACGGGACGTAGTGGATCTGATCCGCGCCGATGTCACGGGCGGTTGGATAAGCGGTCGCGCCGGCCTTCTCGACGACAGCCGTCGTGATCATGCCGATGCCGTTGCCTGCAACCTCTTTGGTCCGCAATTCCGTCACGAATAGCGCGGCCGTGCCGATGACGGCGACCGCGACAGCTATCGCGGCCGGAACCAGCGCTCCGTGCGTATTATTCCTGGGATGCATAAAAATTAGTCCGTCTCTCGCGCTATTTGGCCGCTTGGGAAGCTACGATTTGGGATGGAAACGGTTTCAATCAAGGAGCTCACAGATGACAAGTGCGCGACTGGTAAATGCCAGCGATCTCGACGCGCTGCTGGCGCTGTTTGCCGATTCCGACGTCAGCCGGAGTGCCGAACCAGAACGAGCTAGAATAATTTGGGCGCAGATCCTCGCCCGCGAAGGAGTAATGATCTTTGTATCGGACGAAAGCAGTAGAATCGTTTCAACCTGCACGCTCATCACCACGCCCAATCTGCTGCGCGGCGGTCGTCAGTTCGGCATTCTCGAGAATGTCGCAACCCATCCCGCCTTTCAGGGACGCGGCCACGGCCGCGCGGTGGTCGGGGCGGCCCTGGCGGAGGCGTGGAAGCAGGATTGCTATCAGGTCCTGATGCAAAGCGGCCGGGCCGATCCGCGCGTGCATCGCTTCTACGAGGCTTGCGGTTTTGTCCCCGGACTTCGCACCGCCTACGCCGCGCGCAATCCTGCGAGATAGGAAAGGCGCGAATCTCCTCGCGATCTACTCACTCCTCGCGATCTGCTCATTCCTTGAAATCATACTGCTTGCAGAGGTGATCGCCGATCTGCACCACCATCGCGACGCATTCGGGATAGCCCGGCTTGTCGATCGTCGCCTGTTCGGCACTGACGCGAAACTCCCAGGAGTCGCCGTCGCGGAGCACCGAGATCACCATTCCATCGGGGCAATCGGCATGGACCTTCAACTCGGCCCTTGCCATCGCAATGAGTTCGGCTTCGGTCTTGGCTGGTTTGCTCATGGCGATAGTTCCCCCGGTGGCGTCTTTGATTTTGTGTGCGCAGGTTGCCGGTTCGGAAGCCGTCTGTCGAGGGGACGAGCGCGAGGCGCGATACCTTGCCGCGCCGGGGCGCTATTTCGGGATGTGCTTGGTGAATATTCTGACGACATAGCCCTTCACGGCCGGTGCCGCGTCGAACATGTCGGAGGCGATGCGCTCGACGGCATCTCGCAACGCCAAAAACTGCGCCTGTCTTGCCAGGCTCTCGGTTCCCTTGACGCCTGCGAGCTCGTCCATGGCGGCGTCACTGATCTGGCATTCGATCGTCTCGTCCCCATTTTGCATGGTGAACTTGAACGCCAATCGTTCGTTGTCGTGTCCTACAATTCGGCCCCGGGTCAGCGGCATCGAACGACAAACTTCCATACGGCTTGATGTGTGGATTTCGCTTAACCGACGAAACGCTGGCGCGCAAACCCCGCCGGGGTTGCCTGAAGTATTATTTTGCCGCTCCGGCGGTTTTGTGTCCGACGATCGCGGGCAGCGAACCGGTGTGGACCGGCTCGCCCCTGGCCATTTCGGGCGAAATCGGCGCGCGCGCGGTGGCGTCGGGGAAGCGGACCTTCATTTCCCGGATAAAGCCGTCGAGTGTGTCGACGCCTGCCGCCATCTTGGCAATCGAGACAAATTCGGCACTTGAGGCAGCGGCCGGCTTGCTTGCGATATCGAACGCCAGCCGGTCGGTGTCGCCGGACATCAGCGGCGCATATTTCTCGCGGAAGCGCGACAGTCCGAGGGCGTCCTCGGCGAGCGCATATCCGACGACGGCGCGGATCACGTCGCCCTTCTCCACCGCGTTCAGCGGTTTGAAGTCGCGCCAGCGATCGGCATAGTACAGTTCGATCTGTTCGGAGGCCTCGCGCCACTGCCGCGACGCCCAGTAGATGTCGGAACGCAGGCGGATCGCCTCGCGTCCGGTGATGTTGGAGATGATGTCGAGCGCGAGGTCATGGCGTCCGACGTCGCTTTGCGCCCGCGCCTCCAGCAACAGGCGCTGCTGGCGCAACTCACCCGAGAGATCAGCGATGCGCGTCGTGCGCAGCGCCGCGACCGCGCGATCCGGCTTGCGGTTGGTCAGATAGACCATGGCAAGGCGCGCCGCCACCTGCGCGCGCGCGGCACCCTCCAGCCGTTTATCGATCTGATACTGCAGCAGCTCGGCGGCCTGATCGAGCAGGTCGACTGCCACCAGGCGGTCCGCCAGACGGCGGATCATCTCGTCGCCGCGGCGGCCGATCGGCGTCAGTTCGCGATACTCGTAGAACATGCCGAGCGCATCGATCGGCTTCATCTCCTCGCCCTTGGGGCTGAGAAAGAGCTGCGCAAACAGCGCGGACGCGGCGTCCTGGCCCTGCCGCGCCAGTTCGGAATTCGGCTGCAGCCGGGTCGCGGTCTTGGCCGCCGCGAGCGATTCCTCGTAGCGGCCCGCATCGGCATATAGCTGCGACAATACGGCAAGGGTCTTCAATTCGATCGCGTCGCCGCGCCAGATCGCCGACAGCGTTTCCAGTTCGCGCAGCACCTCGGCTTGCCCGAGCTGGCCGCGCCGCTGGCGGAGCAAGACCTCCAGCAGCGTGGCTTCGGCCGCGGCGGGCCGATCGGACGAATTGACGGCGAACCGGTAGGCGTCGAGTGCGTCCTTGTCGTGGCCGAGCGCCTCGGCCAGCCGTCCGCGCAACACCGCGATCTCCGGCTTCATTTCCTTGGGCACGCCGACAACCTCGAGTTCGCTGCGGCGGCGCGAGGCTCCGGCATAGTCCTTCACCTCGAGCGACGCTCGCATCGCATCCGCGGTCACGATGCGCTGCATTTCCAGCGGCAAGGCCGCGATCGAGAATTCGGCGTTCTTGAACTTCTCGCGGGCGTCAGCCCACTTGCCCTGGCGTGCAAAGGCGAGCGCCTTCCACAATTGGGAATCATAGCCATTGCCGATCACCGGACTGGCCAGGCCCTTCAGCCCCCGCTCGGGATGGCCGATCAGGATGCTGGCGACCGCATTGACCATGACGACGGCAGCGTCTTCACTTCCAGCCTTGGATTCAGAGAGGATGAGATTGGTCACTCCCCTCGCTTCCTGAAACATCCCCCGCGCCATATAGAAATTGGCAAGGTCGAGCCGGGCTTGCGCCAGCCCGTCATCGCCGGCCGCGGCCGCTGCCTTGATCAGCGCATCCAGCCGGCCCAGAAAATTCTCCTCGCGGTTCTTGCGCCATTCCTTGGCGTCAAACAACGGCCGCACCGCCGCGGTGGCGCGTTCGGCAGAGACGTCGGCCGAGGACAGCGTCAGCCCGCCCGGCCGGCCGAGCATGACCTTGTCGGACCCGACCTCGGCGGTGATATCGTCGGAATTGGGATGAACGACGACGCCGTGGACGGATTCCAGCAGCGACAGCTCGACGAAGTCCTGCCGCTTGATGAAGCCGCGGGTCGGCGGCGGCGCGGTGACCACCAGCAGCGTGTCGCCGGCGTCGGGGTCGATCAGCCGATGCATGAGGCCGGGGCTCGCCAGCGGCACGGTGACGTTGGCCAGCGCCGGATCGGTGATGTTGCGCAACACCTGCAGCGGCAATGGTGGCGCCTGCACACGATCGGCAAATGTTAGCGTCCAGACCATGCCGTTGGCGCGGCTATCGCTTTCAAGCGACGGCATCTGCGGCCGGTTGAGACGAATGCGGATGGCCTGGCCTTTTTCCAACGGCAGCCGGCTGACGTCGCCGATGATTGCGCCGCCCTTGGCGCGGATCTGCTCGACATCGATCGGCCCGGTCTGGTCGAACACCAGCCACACCGTGTCGGCGCGGCGGAACATGGCCGCCGGCGTCGGCGCGGCAAAGGAGAACATCACACGCAGGCCGTCGCTGTCCCGCCTCGCCTCGACGGAAGCCGCCGGTGGTTCGGCTTTCTTCGGCGCCTCAACGGCAGCAGAAGCGGCCTTCTTCGGCGCTGCGGGTTTTGGCGTCTCGATCGCGGCGGCCGGCGTTGCTTCCGAAGGCGTTGCTGCTTTCGGCGTCTCCACCGGAGTCATCTTCTCAGCCGCAAGCTCCGGCTTGTGAGGCACAGCCGGCAACTTTTCCATCGCCGGTGCGGGCACGGCAGCCTGCGGCGCCGGCTTCTCCGCGACAGGCGCAGGCTGCTCGACGACCGGCATCGCGCGCGGCGCTGTCTCAGACGCGCGCGGCGCAGTCTCGGGGGCCGGTGGCGCTTTTTCAGTTGCGGGCGGCGCCTGCTGCGGCTCGCCGGGCTTGATCTCGATTTTCGCCTGCTCGGCGATGGCCTCCGACGTCACCGGCGGCAGCTGCGGAGGATGCTGCGGCGGAATCGAGTCGTTCAGCGGCTTGCTGTGGGCGATCGCCTGGGCAGCGGCGATCTGCGCTGCGACCCCCGACCTGGCCGTCGGGGCATGCGCTACAGCCGGGGCATTCGGGGCCGCCGGGGCTTGCGTCTGTTCCGCCGCCGGCTTGTCGACCTGCTGGAAGGCGACGTCGATGACGTAGTTCTTCTCTTCGCGGAAGGAATGCACGTCGACTTCGCCGATCAACACGATATCGACCGCGGAGGAATCGCCATCGGTCCGCTGCGTGATCGAGGCGATATTCGGCGGCGCCGCCACCTTGGCGTCGGCCAGATCGAACGCCAGCACGCCATTGAACTGCAGCGTCAGCTTCTGCTCGTTCAGCACCGAAGAAACGTTGACCCCGTTGGGCATTTCAAAGACGAAGCGGACAAAGGTCGGCTGCACCGAGGCGCGGACGCGCACCGGCGGCTTCTTCTTGGCCGCGGCAACCGCAAGCTGGGCACGCAGCGCGCGTTCGGCGGCGCGGGCCCGCGCGGCCAGTTCGCGAATGACGTCGGCCGGCAGCGTGGGCGGCGGGCCGGTCCAGCTGTCGGGCAGGAAGTCGACGAAGATCCGCTCGCCGGCCGTCATGGTATTGATCGTCGCCCGCCGCGCCAGCGACAGGCGGATCGCCGAACCATCAGGGTCGCGCCGCGCCGACCCAACATAATCGGGCACCGCGTCGCTCAATTTGTCGACGGGAATGTCCACCGGACGCTTGAAGCGGATCACGATGATCGAGCCGGCGGTGATGACGTCGGACTCGACGTCCTCGGCAAGCTTCAGCACCAGCCGCGCGTAGCCGCCGGACGCCGTGAACGTCGCTTCGCCCTTGACGAGGTCCTGCGACCGGCAGGGCGAAGCCACCGTCAGGCCGGCGAGCACCAGCAGGATGGCAAGTGGCGAGCGGAGCCCAAGAGATCGGTTAAGAGATCGGTCAAGGGTTTCAACAAGGCAGCGCCGGGCCATCCGCGCCAATGCGCGGCCTTGCGACCCAATTCCAGCGGCAGCCCTTTGCCCCATCCAGGATGTCTCTTGGCCTCAACGATTGCAGCAGCGAGGCGCCCTCGCCTTCGCGGCTGAATCTTGAATTGGCCGGCTTAAGGTATTGTTAAATATCCCCGTCAATTGGGCTTTTGCGGCAGCATCTTGCCTTCAATTTTCGGCAATTCGGCCGTCGAGGCGGATTTGTCGGGTCCGGCGCGACGCGCCAGTTCCACGGTCAGCCGCTCGGCCGCCTCCGGCTGCATCAGGCCGAGAATGTCGGACATCTTGCGCGGCGCGATCTGGGAGGCGATTTCGTACAGAACGGACATCTCGAGCCGGTCGAACACCTTGGCGGCGTCCTTTGGCTTCATGCCCTCATACATCGTGATGATGCCCTTGAAGCGCGCGGCATCGGTTTCGGCTTTTTGCCCGGTCGCGGTCGTGATCCGCGCCTCGGTGGCCTTCATCTCCTCGACCCGCCCCTCGATGCGCTTCTCGGCCGATTTCAGCAGGCTCTCGCGGATCTCGATCTCTCGCGCGCGCTGCTCCAGTTCCTGCCGCCGCGCCTGCAGCCGCTCGAGGATGGCGCGCTCCGACGGCGATACCGGCTGCTGGTTGGGTTCAGGAAAGATCACCGTGCCGCTTTGCTGCGGCAGCGGATCGGCGGCAGCGGGGGCCGCCGGCTTCGGCGCCTCCTCCTTGGGCTTGGGCACCGATCCGGTGATGTCGTCGGAATCAGCCTTGGCGACCTTGGGGCCGCCCGGGAAATTGAAAGTATCCTGCGCCCACGACTTCTTGGCCGGCTGCGGCTGATAGTCGAATACGTAACCTCCGTCGATGGCGAGGCCGGCCACCTTCAGCACCGCAAGGCCGAAGACGGCGACCAGCACCACCGGAATGACACGTATGTCGCGAAACGATTTCATGCAGCGAGGCCACTAGCCCTTCGGCGTTCCGAGAAAGCTTCCGCCGCGGCCGCCACCGCTCTTGCGCTCGAGACCTTGGGAGCGGCGGGTTCGGGCTCCGACGTCAGCGGCCGCGCCGCGATCGCGATCTTGGAGAGGCGGCGGATGATGCCGTCGCCCTCGGCCAGCATGCCCTTCAGCTGCGTCGACATCTGGGAGGCCGCCGTCAGTTGGCTGCCGAGGTGCTCATTGACGTCGCGAACGGTATGCTTGAGGCCGCCGATCGCACGCTCGGCGATTTCGGTGGCGGTGATCAGTTCGCCGATCGTGGCCTTGAGCGAATGCTCGTCCGCCTTCAGCCGCTTCAGGCGGGCGTTGAGCAGGACGCAGTAGCCGATCGTCACCAGCAGCAGCACCGCCACCAGACTCTCGATTACGATTCCGAGGGAATGACTCATTGTGCCTCCATCAACTTGGTTTGCTCGTCGGCCTTCTCGAACATCGCGAAGGTGGTATTCGGTTTGCGCAGCTGCTTGGTGACGCGGATGGCGACGCGGTCGCCGACCCGGCCCATGCGGCCTTCGGTCAGCACGACGTTGCCGCAGCGGACCGACACCAGCGCGTCCTTTTTCATTTCCAGCGGCAGCGTGTCGCCGACCTTCAGCTTCATCAGCTGCTTGAGCGGCACGTTGGCTTCATACAGCACGGCGTCGACCGAAATCTCGGCTTGCGCCACTTCGGTGGCGAAGTGGCCTTCCCAGATCGGGTCGCGGCCGAACTTTTCGCCCATGAACATCTGCAACAGCACCGGCCGGATCGGCTCGATCGTCGCATAGGGCAGCAGCAGTTCGATATTGCCGCCGCGGTCTTCCATGTCGATGCGCAGCCGCACCAGGATCGCAGCGTTGGCAGGCCGCGAGATCGCGGCGAAGCGCGGATTGGTTTCCAGGCGGTCGATCGAGAAGGTCACCGGCGACAGCGGCCGGAACGCCTGCTCGGCATCGGCAAGCACGACCTCGACCAGCCGCTTGACCAAATTGGTTTCGATCGTGGTGTAGGGGCGGCCTTCGATGCGCAATGAAGTCTGGCCGCGGCGGCCGCCGAGCAGCACGTCGATGATCGAATAGATCAGGCTTGAATCGACGGTCGCGAGGCCGAAGTTTTCCCACTCCTCGGCCTTGAACACGCTGAGCACGGCGGGGAGCGGAATCGAATTCATGTAATCGCCGAACCGCACCGAGGTGATGCGGTCGAGCGAGACTTCGACGTTGTCGGAGGTAAAGTTGCGCAGGCTCGTGGTCATCAGCCGCACCAGGCGGTCGAACACGATTTCGAGCATCGGCAGACGCTCGTAGGACACCATCGCCGAATCGATGATGGCGCGGATGCCGGAATTGTCGTCGAGATTGACGTCGCCGACGGTGAAGCCGAGCAGATTGTCGATTTCTTCCTGCGACAGGACCCGCTCGCCGCCGGCCTTGTTGCCGAAATCGCGACTGCCGTCCTCGACCATCGCGGCCCATTGCAGGGCCATGCTCTCCGAGAGCTCATTGGCCGCAGCTTCTTCCGCCGCCGCCGCCGGATCCTCGGAATCGAGCGAGGCCTCCCATTGGGCGGCAATTGCGTCCTGGTCGAGGTCTTTACCGTTGGCCATGATTATGAGACCTGCTGCGTCACTGGACCAGGATTTCCTTGAACAGCACCGCGCTCACCTGTTGCGGCGCCAGCGCGATATTGACGCGCTTGGTCAGCTCCTCCTTGAGGCGAAACAATCCGGCCGAGCCGTTGATGTCGCTGGGGCGCAGTTCGCGCAGATAGGTCTGGAACAGATCGGTGACGCGCGGCAGCGTCGGCTTGATCGCCTCGAGCTGCTTCTCTTCCTTGACCTCGAGCACGACCTTGACCTTGAGATATTGCACGCGCTCGCCGGGGGCGCCGACCAGATTGACCATCATGTCCGGCACTTCGACAAAGGACGGCGCCTTCGGCGGCGGCGCCTCGGCATGCTTCTCCTCGCCGTGGCCGCGCATCAGGAAGAACCAGCCCGCGCCGGCGCCAAGGATCGCGACGAACCCGACAGCGGCAATGATCAGCTTGAGCTTGCCCTTTTTGGCCGGGGCGGCTTCCGCCCCGTCGGCAGCACCTTCTGCTTCGTTGTCCGCCATTGCCCCGCCCGATCCATTTGGGAACGAACACGGTTGCCACCAGCCGGGCCGCAACGAGGCCCCAGACGCGATACAAAAGCCGCCAGCGCACACGCGCTCTCTTCAAATGCAACGGTAGGGTAATAATGGTTAACGGAACCTTTCCACTGACCCTCAACTAGGAAAAATCTGCCGGGCAAACATGGTCAACAAGACCTTTCTGCCGTCCGTAATCGCCCCGGTAAAACGCCTAACCCCTTTAAAAACCGTCATTTTCCAAACTGGCACGGCTTTCGCTGAGTACTTGGCGGACCACGGGCTTGGGAGAGCCTGGGCGGTTCGAGAGATCGGCGGGCGGCTTGGGAGAGCAGCACGCGGGTCGATGAAGGGGAGAACCACCGATGGAGAATACGCTTCTCGTCGGACTATCGCGGCAGATGGTGCTGGAACGGCAGATGGATGTCGTCGCCAACAACGTCGCCAACGTCAACACCAACGGCTTCAAGGCCGACCGGTCGTTGTTCGAGCAATTTCTGCGCTCGCCCGCGCATGAAGACAATTTCCAGCGCCCCGACCGCCAGGTCGCGTTCGTGCAGGACCGCGCCACCTTCAAGGATTTCGCGGCAGGCAATACCGAAATCACCAAGAACCCGCTCGACATCTCGATCGACGGCAAGGCCTTCCTTGCGGTGCAGACCGCGGCCGGCGAGCGCTACACCCGCGACGGCGGCCTGCAGATCAACAATCAGGGCCAGCTGGTCACCGCCGGCGGCAATCTCGTGCTCGGCACCTCCGGCCCGATCGTGTTTCAGCCGACCGACAAGGAAATCAACATCGCCGCCGACGGCAACATCACCGTGATCGAAGGCACCGGCCGCATCGACTCGGTCCGTGGCAAGCTGCGGCTGGTTTCGTTCGCCGACGCCCAGAAGCTCGAGAAGGAAGGCAGCAACCTCTACTCGGCGGGCCAGGGCGTCGTCGCCCAGATCGACACCACTTCAAGGGTTCGTCAGGGCTTCATCGAAAAGTCGAACGTCAATTCGGTGACCGAGATGAGCCGCATGATCGAGATCACGCGCGCCTACACGCAGATTTCGGCCCTGCTGCAGCAGCAGAGCGATCTGCACAAATCCGCAATCGAGAAACTCGCCGAAGTTCCGGCATAACCTGAAAGTTTTGATCGATGCGCGCACTCTACACAGCCTCAACCGGCATGGCGGCACAGGAACTTAACGTTCAGGTGATCTCCAACAACATCGCGAACATGCGCACCACCGGCTACAAGAAGCAGCGCGCCGCGTTCCAGGACCTGATCTATGACCATGTGCGCCGGGTCGGCGCGCAGGCATCCGATCAGGGCACCATCCTGCCCGTCGGCGTCGACATCGGCGGTGGCGTCAAGACCGTCGGCACGCCGCGCCTGATGAGCCAGGGCACGCTGCTGCCGACCGGCAACGAGCTCGACATCGCGGTCCGCGGCGAAGGCTTCTTCAAGATCCAGATGCCGGATGGCACCTACACCTATACCCGCGATGGCTCGTTCCAGATGGATGCACAGGGCCGCGTCGTGACCTCGCAGGGCAATCCGGTGCAGCCGACCATCACGATCCCGCAGAGCGCCTCCGGCCTCACCATCAACGCCCAGGGCCAGGTGTCGGTATTGCTGCCCGGATCGACCACGCCGTCGACCGTCGGCCAGATCGGCCTGACCCGCTTCATCAACAAGGCCGGCCTCAACCCGATCGGCGACAATCTGTTCACGGACACGCCGGCCTCCGGGCCGCCGCAGGACGGCATCGCCAACACCGACGGTTTCGGCGACATGCAGCAGTCCAACCTCGAACAGGCCAATGTCGAGGTCGTCACCGAAATTTCCGACCTGATCGCCGCGCAGCGCGCCTACGAGATGAACGCCAAGGTGATCAGCGCCGCCGACCAGATGCTGCAGTCCACCTCCAACATGTTCCGCTGAGGAATTGTCATGATCGCCCGCGCGCTCCTCCTTGCCACCGCACTGCTCGCCGCCTCCGCGGCGACAGCGGTCGCGCAGACCCGTGGCGACATCATCGC
This sequence comes from Bradyrhizobium sp. AUGA SZCCT0431, assembly GCF_018131065.1. NCBI lineage: Bacteria > Pseudomonadati > Pseudomonadota > Alphaproteobacteria > Hyphomicrobiales > Nitrobacteraceae > Bradyrhizobium > Bradyrhizobium sp. AUGA SZCCT0431. Next base: position 78,729 of record NZ_JAFCLR010000031.1, read on the forward strand.
CGCACCCGCGCTGCGCGCCAGCGTGACTGTCACGGGCGACCTGGTGCGGATCGGCGACATCATCGACAACGCCGGCAGCGCTGCGCAGATCGCGATCTACCGCGCGCCGGATTTGGGCACCACCGGTTCGCTGCCGGTCGCGCAAGTGCTCAATGCGCTGCGGTCGCACCATGTGATCGGCGTCGACACACGGGACCTGAAGGAAATTTCGGTGACGCGGCTGGCCCGCACGCTCGAGGGCAAGGACATCGAGCAGCAGATCGCGCGCACGCTGGAGCGCAAGAACGGCCTTGGCGAGGCCGCCAGTCTCAACCTCACCTTCGACCGCGATCCCGGCGATGTCAGGCTCGATGCTTCCAACACCGGCGGCATGCAGGCCGCCATCGTGCGCTTCGATCCGCGCAATGGCCGCTTCGACATCACCTTCGAAATATCCAACGACAGCGGCACGGCGCCGATCAAGCTGCGCTTCACCGGCACCGCGGTCGAGACCATCGAGGCCGCGGTGCTGGCGCGCGCGATCGAGCGCAACGAAGTTCTGAAATCCTCCGATGTCGTGGTCGAGCGCCGCCCCAAGGCCGAAGTCGGCGCAGATGCCGCCACGCGGGACCGCGCGGTCGGCATGCAGGCGCGCCGACAGTTGCGCGCCGGCCAGGCCGTCCGGGTTGCCGATCTCGCCAAGCCGGACCTGGTGCAGCGCGACCAGAACGTCACGCTGATCTACGAGTCCCCCGGCCTTTACCTCACCGTGCGCGGCAAGGCGCTCGAAAGCGGTACCGAAGGCGACGTCGTCAACGTCATGAATTTGCAATCCAAGCGCACGGTGTCCGGCACCGTGACCGGCCGCGGCCAGGTCTCGATCACGGTCGCCGCGCCCCGCCCTGCGCCTGCCGCCGCCGATACCACCTCTTCGCTCGGCAGCACCGGACAAGCCGCCCCCGTCGCCGTCGCCAAACTCAGTTCGTCAGTCGCTCCAAAAGCCGAGTAATGTAAATGTCAGTATCCCGTATCAACCGCTTCATTCTCACCGGCGCCCTGCTGGCCGTGGCAGCGTTCGCAAGCGGTTGTTCCTCGATCGACCGCCTCTCCCAGATCGGCGAAAAGCCGAAGCTGACCGAGATCGAGAATCCGACCACGCAGCCCGGCTACAAGCCGGTGCAGATGCCGATGCCCAAGCCCGAGCAGGCCTCCTACAACGCCAACTCGCTGTGGCGGAACGGCTCACGCGCCTTCTTCCGCGACCAGCGCGCCGCGCGCGTCGGCGACATCATGACGGTGACCGTCAACATTACCGACAAGGCCAACATCGCCAACCAGACCCAGCGCAGCCGCTCCAGCAAGGAAGACTCCGGCATCAGCGACTTCATCGGATCGCAGACGATCACACAGGCCAACAAGATCCTGCCGGGAAAGATCCTGACCGCGGACTCCACCGCCTCCACCGACGGCAAGGGTTCGGTCAACCGCCAGGAAGCGTTGCAGACCAACGTCGCCGCCGTGGTGACGCAGGTACTGCCGAACGGCAATCTCGTGGTCGAAGGCAAGCAGGAGATCCGCGTCAACTTCGAAATCCGCGAACTGATCGTCGCCGGCATCGTGCGCCCGGAAGACATCCAGAGCGACAACACCATCGATTCCTCGAAGATCGCGCAAGCCCGCATCGCCTATGGCGGCCGCGGCCAGATCACCGACGTGCAGCAACCCCGCTATGGCCAGCAGGTAATGGACGTGCTGCTGCCGTTCTAATTCGTAATCCCGAGCTCCCACACCTCGTTGCGAACCTAGGCGCGACGATGTGTTCCAACGCGGCCCTTGTCAGCTCCCCTGACGAGGGCCGCGGTCGTTTTGTAATGAGCTGTCTTCGTCATGCCCGGGGATGACGAAGAAAAGACTCACCGGGAGATGTGTTAAGCCGACTTGCGCACACGGCGCTTGCGGACCGGCTGCGGCGTCTGGCTCTCGCGCAGGTCCTGCGCGCCGGCGAACGCGGCGAGCACCTTATCGGCCGACACCACGCGGTTGCGGCCGGAATATTTTGCGGCGTAGAGCGCCTGGTCGGCCTGCCCCAGCAGCCAATCCGCGCGCGTATCCTCGCTCGGCACCAGCGTCGCAATACCGATGCTCAGCGTCACGAACGGCGGCACGCCCGGCGCGCCGTGCGGCAGCCGGACCCGCGCCAGCGCGTCACGCAGCCGCTCGGCGAGTTTTCCCGCGCCGGGTTAAAAGGGCTATGATTTCCCGGTGCAGTGCGGCAGATTGCCGTGTTTTTCCGGCAATAGTTCCATCGAAACGACAAAGAGTTCCACCAGCATGCGATTCGAACTGATATTCCCCCTGTGCCTGACCGGGCCAACTCTCCTGAACCGGACATGACGATGCGCTTGTGCTGGCCGTTCCTTGTTGGCGTTCTCTGTGCGGCAACGCCATCGTTGACCGCGGGCGCGGTGGAACGTGAAGAGCCCGACATCGACATGTACGCGCACATCTCGGGCAAGTGCACCAGGCTCAAGATCGCCGGCAGCGATTTCGGCTGCAAGGCGGTCGCCTATTTCCACGGCCAGCAGGGCCGCGCGCATTTCACGATCGTGCTCGACGACCCCCGCGACGACAGCCACATCATTTCGTTCTCCGGTGAAACCGGCCGCCGCGAGCAGGACAACGTTTACGAACTGCAGGTCGACCGTATGCTGCTGAACTCCAAGGAAAGGCCGAAGGTCGACGGCCTGCCGGTACCACTGGTTGAATCATCGACCGGCACATGCCGTCAGGTCGGGATCATCGCGACGAGGCAGGTCTCCAGCATCTCCTGTGCGGCGACCGCCAGGGACGGCCGGAAATACGAACTGCAATTCGAGTCCGACGGCGAGCCGGTGACGCTGCGCCGGATCAGGCAATCCTCCCTCACCGAGGAGAAGGCGAACGCCAAGAAAGCCGAGCAACTGGAATGCCGCCGCAAGGCCCATCTCGCCAAGGTGCTGCCGCGCGACTGGACCGCGTTCGTGATCCGGTGCCTGGCGGATGACGACCAGCCCGCGACGGCGGAGCAGCGCTGAGACTGGCGGTGGCATCGATCCGGCGGATCGTTACCGCGCCGTTAACCCTTCGTTAACCAAGCCGTCTCATCCTCGAAAGTCCAGGAGAGGATCCAAGGGATTGACCAGGTCGGTCACCTGGCCGGCGCGCAGAGGCGCTCCCTCTCCTGCCCACTCGTATTGATCACGGCTGCAAACATGATCGCTGAAAGCAATAGCAACATCGCCTGGCACCGGGTTCAGCTCAAGAAGAACCGCGAGGCCGTCAAGGAACTGGAAATCGCCCGCTTCCGGGTTGGCGAGATGACCGGCGCGGCCGGCCATGCGCAACAAAAAGCCCTGGCCCAGCTCAAGCGCAAGATCGCTGAATCCCAGCGATGCATCGCCGCGCACGAGAGACAAACCAAGCGGCCGCTGGCGACTGATCTGCGAAGCCTCGCGCAGGTGAGCTGGGGCAGCTGGGACGCCTACAGCGTATCGCGGCAGGCCTCGTCGAGGGCTTGAGCGCGTCTGCGACCCGGCCGCCATAGCGCTACGAACGAAGGCGGACCTGTCACGCCGAAGCTCGGAGAGCGTAGGCGGATTGCTTCGCTGCGCGCGCAATGACATAAAATTCGGCATCGCTTTCGTCTCCCAAGGAGAACCGCCATGTGCCGCATTTGCGATGCCAGCCACGCCGTTGAAGTTCGGGAAACCTCACGCCGCCGCTTCCTTCAATTCACGGGCGGGATCGCCGCAAGTCTTGCCCTGGCACCGCTTGCCTTTGCCCCGGCGGCCTTTGCCAAGGATCCAAAAGCCAAGGATGCAAAACCGCCGCCGAAGCCGCAGAACCAGATGTCGCCGGCCGCGGCCCTCGATCGGTTGATGAAGGGCAATGCGCGTTATGTCGAAGGTGCCTCGCGCCGGCATGACTTCAAAATTGAGCGGGAGGCCCTCGTCGGCGGCCAAAATCCCTTTGCCAGCATCCTGAGCTGCGCGGATTCCCGCATCGCGCCGGAATATGCCTTCGACAGCAGCCGGGGCGATCTGTTCGTCTGCCGCGTTGCCGGCAATTTCGCCAATGACGACACGGTCGCGAGCCTGGAATATGGCGTAGCCGTGCTCAACTCGCCGCTGATCCTGGTACTCGGCCACGACAGCTGCGGCGCCGTCGATGCCACGATCAAGTCGCTCAAGGACAACACCACCCTGCCCGGCCACCTGCCGTCGCTGGTCAACGCGCTTACACCTGCCGTCAAGGCCAGCGCGGACAAACCCGGCGACAAGCTCGCGAACGCCATCCGCCAGAATGTCATCGACGTTGTCGCCCGGCTCAAATCGGCGACGCCAATCCTCAGCGCCGCCGCAGCCGAGGGCAAGATCAAGGTCGTCGGTGGTATTTATCGGCTGGACAGCGGCAAGGTCGAATTGGTCGGCTGAACGTCAGGGCCGCACGATGATGCAGCTTCACAGGGTGGGTTAGCGACCTGTCCGCCGTAGCTCAAAGAGCGAAAGGCGGAAGCGAAACCCACCATCTTCGTCTTCAAGACTGCCGCACGACAACGTTGTAGTCCAATCGATCCAGGCTGTACTCTTGATCGTCTAATCGGCCCACGTGCGCTGTCCGCACGAGCACTCGAACATGTGGACGATGCAGCCGGTGCTCGGGCTCACCATTGTTCGAACCAGCTTCAACCTCTCACCACAAGACGGGCAATCCTTGTCCGTCTCACTCTCCACAACGGCCACCATCTCAGCCCGAAATAATTCCATGGCCCGCTCCGTCCCCAACTGGGTCTCGGAGATACACGCTTGGTTCGGGAAATACTAAGGAGATTTTCTTGATCGGACGACATTCCGCCGGGACGTTGCCTTTCTGCATCGCGTATCCTTTGGCGGACGTAAGATTTCAGCTGTCGCGGCAAAACCGCCGGATGCCGAAAAGCAGCGTCGTGTGGCTGGCTTTACTCGCCTTCCCGCGCCTGGCCGCGTGCTCGAGAGTAACGATCAATGCTGCGCTGCGATACGCAGCTTACTTGCGTTTGCGGAGTCCGGTATTACTCCGGAGATTGTTCACAGGATTGATCCGATCTAGTGTGATCCCTGCGATTTGACGCTTTGCTTTATTGAAGACGATTTTTTCGACTTATCGAATAGCCATAATGATTGACCAGAAAACCGACAGATTTTTTGTCGGCACCCGTTTCAAGATGAGTAAACTTGGAGTCGCTCGGTGCCCAGAGCTGGCTGACCGGGCTGGCATTGTCATTGAGGTGAGCCCTCGTACCACTGGCATCACCGTGCGGTTCGATGGCGCCCAAAGACCAACTTGCCTGCACAGGGACTTTATATCTCCCGTCTTGGGTTAACGAGCGCCGAAACATCAACTTCCGAGCGCACCACCGCCGTGCATGACCGTTTTGCGTTGCCTTTCAGCCTACGGAAGCGCCTGCCTTTGCCCGGCTGATTCCGAGGGCCAGAATGCGATTTAGCAGGTCGGGGTAGTCAAGCCCGTCATGCCGGGCAGCTGTAGCGAACTCCTGGCTCTTCGCTATTTCGGGATTGGGATTCGCTTCGATGAAATACGGAGTGCCGTCGGCAGAGAGCCGAAAGTCGATGCGGGCGTATCCATCGAGCTTCAGTGTACGGTAGATGCGTTTCGCTGTTCGCTGAATGCGGGCGGATACCTCCGGCGCAAGGTTCTTGGCCGGCCCGTCTACAATTCCGACGCGTTCCTGGTAACTGGGATCGTGTTTGACCTTTTCGGTGGCAATCTGCCGTGCCCCCTGGCCACCCATGCTGCCGAATTTCAATTCCCAAACCGGCAGAACTCGCAGCCGATTGTTGCCGAGCACGGCGACATAGAGCTCACGTCCCTCGATGTACTGCTCGGCGATGGCGGCAGTTCCCATCCGATCGTGGACGAAAGCGACTCTCTCTGCGAGCTTCTCGTCCGTATCGACGATGGATGCTTGCGAGATGCCGAACGATCCATCCTCGTTCAGGCTCTTGACGATCAGCGGCAGCGCAAGACGCGTTGGCCGTTTGACTTTGCGGCGCATCGGAAACACGGCGAAGGCCGGCACCGCGATCCGGCGATGGTGCACCAACGTTTTGGACAGGTCCTTGCCGCGCGCCAGGACCAGGCCGCGCGGGTTACAGCCGGTATACGGGACTTTCATCAGTTCGAGAAAGCTCGCGATGTGCTGGTCATACCCTGACGTATAGTGGAACTCCTCCAGCAATGTGTACACCACATGCGGCTTGAAACTTTCGATCGCGTCCCGGACCGGCTTGATTTCCTCCTGCACGCCGAGCGGGCGCACGTCGTGGCCTGCCGCACGCAAGGTGCTCACGACGTCGAATTCGGTTTTCCATCGGTTGATTTCCTGCGCGGCGTATCCGTCGGTCGAGTCCGGCGGCAAGAAGTCCGGATGCATCAGGACTAGAACGCGCAGGCGTCTCATAGCGCGATCCATTTGCGGCGTGACGGGCCGAACAGCGCGTGCATGGTCTTGGCGGTCAACAGAATGGTGAAGTTGATCACAAGCTTCCGCTCCGAGCCCGGGGCCCGGAGATCGAGTTCGCGGCAGCGGGAGATCATGTCATCGAGAACGGCATCGAGCGTAAGCTGGTTCTCGCCCGTCCATAGCGCGACCAGCTGCCTGACTTGCGCGCGGTGCCGCCTGATGAAGGACGCCGCCGGCGGCGCCCGTCGATGTCGTGGATCGGTGGAGAACAGACGGGATAGGTCGCGGTCATACGTCTTCGGCGGCTCGAAAGCGTAGAACGCCTGCTTCTTCTGGTAATGCTCGCCAAGCGTTTGGCTGAGCCTGGACAGCGGATCAACACGCTCCCGTGATGTGATCGGCGGCCGCTCGCCTGCAATCTCGCTCATCAGCTCGTCGACATATTCGAGCTTCTTCAGCGCCGGCCAGCCGGCATAGCGTGCCCGCCATTTCGACCGCGGCCGCAGCCATACCGCAAAGGTTTCGGCGAAATCCTCGTCCGGATGGCTCTGCGCGTACCAGCGCCGAAGATGCTGGACGTAACGTCGGCTGGCCGGATTGGGCCGGTAGTAGAGCGGATAGTGTTTCGAGGACGGGCCGAACAACTGTTGCCAGCGTCGGCGGCGTTGCAACTGGTAAGCGTGCTGCACGGCATGGCCTGCCTCGTGACGGAGGATGGCCATGCACTCCGACCAGGTACTTCCCTCTACCTCGAGCATCATTTTTTTCTCGAGTCTCATCAGGCGGGGATGGGCAAGATAGAATGGGATGGCAATGCCGGGCACATCTGCCGGACTGAACCATTCGCTCGATATCCACGCGTGCGGCCGCAGCCGTATGCCCCGCGCCTGGAACTCTTCGTTCAGAGTGCCGAGACAGTCCTCGAGCCAGGTGCCCTTGATCTTGACCTTCAGGCTGCTGAGACGCTGCTTGAGCAACTGCTCATCCGACAGGTTTTCCCAAGTGTATTTCCGAGGTGGCATAGGCATCCAGAAATCATGAAAACGCAATACCTGGATGGTGTCATAGGATGCTGCTGGCAACAACCGCCTAGTCTTCGCGGCGCGCCGTTGCTAAGTGGCCCGCGTCGCTTTGGATCATTTGAAGAAGTAGGCATTCGCAGCGGCGAGGTCTGCCCTCACGCCGTGAACGGACATCGTCGGCCCGGCGAATTGGGTGCGAAGTGCCAGACGGACGTCCCGGCTACCCTCCAACTGCGTCAGGCTTCGTTGAGCCCGGCCCGATCAACACTAAATTTGCAGCCCTAAGGCCTTCCTTTTTCCCAAACCCGGCTTTGCGCTCGCCGCATTGTTCCTCGGGTGGTTCACGGGCGGCGCAACGGCGTCGCGCTAGCCAACTAACCGTTGATCACGCGCTGTCCGCCACCACCCGAGAAGGTGCATCCCATCAATCAACACTCGGGCTGCGCCAATGCCTCTCTCCCTGCGCGCGGAAGAGAAGAATCGCGAGCGGGTGAAGGGCCTGCCTCGCTCGGAGACAGACCCCTCGACCGCTTCTATCGTGAGGAGAGCCGTGCGTATCCTAGAACACCTTGTCCACCGGCAGGCCGAGCGCCATCGAGCCGGCGTATTGTGCCTGCGGGCCGGCCTGCAGCGGGTGGTAGCGCGCGGCTTGGATGTCGCGGAAGCGACGCTCCAGCCCAGTGGCGCGGTAGAAGCCGGCGCCGCCGGCGAGCTCCATCGCAAGCTCTACGGTGGCAATGGCGTGGCGCGCGACGAGCGTGCGGCCCGTCATCACCTGGTTGATGGTCTCGGCCGAAGGCGCATCGAGCCGCACCGCCGCCAGCATGTGTTCGCGGGCAAGGCGCGCACCGGCCAGTTCGGTGTCCATGCGGCCGGCGAGCTGGATCATGTGATTGTCGACCTTCTTCTTTTTCGCGACACCAACCGCGATGTCGCGGGCGCTCTCGGCGACGCCGAGATAAACCGAATAGATCAGCGGGAACGCGATGGTTGCGATGATCTGGAACAGCGGATGCCATTCGCCGGCCTTGCGCTTCACCGCAACGGCCGCCTCCGGCACCACATGGCCGTCGATCATGACGTCGTTGGAGCCGGTGCTGCGCATGCCGAGCGTGCGCCAGTTGTCCATCACCTTCACCTGCGGCGAGTTCATCGGCAGACCGAAGTGCAGCACCTGCGCCGGTTCGCCTTCGCTCTCCAGCACGGCGGTGGTCATGAACAGGTTCGCGGCCGGCGAGCCGGAGGCAAACACCTTGCGCGCGGTGATGCGATAACCGCCGTCGACCTTCTCGGCCTTGCCGGAGCCGCCGATCCAGTCGCTGCCGCCGCTCGACAGCAAAAAGATGCGCTCGGCAGCGATGCGCTTGAGCAAGGGCTCGACAGGCGCCGCCTTCTGCACCTTCCAGCGCCAGGCGGGAATCGCGACCTGATGGGTGTGCATGGAAAACGCCAGCGCGGTAGAGCCGCAATGCTGGCCGAGGATGCGCAGCATTTCGGCGAGCTCATCGATGCTGGCGCCGCCGCCGCCAAGTTCAGTGGGGACGCCGGCCTCGACCAGACCCGCTTCCTTCAGCGCGGCAAAATTCTCGGCGACGAACTGGTCCTCGTCGGTGGCGGTTTCAGCGCGCTCGGCGAAGATCGGGCCGAGCTCGCGGGCGATCTCGACGGGGCTGCGGTGCGTTGTCGCATCGATGGCGCGTGCGGCGTTGCTGCTCATGGTCATCCCTCCATTCATTGGGACATTCGCGAGTAAGCGAGATGTCTAATGCCCCGGAAACTAGGCCCGGGCGCAAAATCCCTCCAGTTCAGGAAGTGTACTGCCGCGGCGGCGATGCGCCGCAAGCAAAACGGCCCACTGTAAACACTGGACTATTCGCTTCGATGTGACAGCCGGCAGGCCAGAGCGGTATAGTATCTGTACTGCCCTCGCCTCCGCGCGTGCATAAGGAGAACCCCGTTGCCCGACAAAAGCGAACGCGGAAGCTATGGGCAGTTCTGCCCGGTGGCGATGGCGTCAGAGATCTTCTGCAACCGCTGGACCGCGCTGGTGCTGCGCGAATTGCTCTGCGGCACCACGCGCTTCAACGAACTGCGCCGCGGCGTGCCGCGGATGTCGCCGACACTGCTGTCGAAGCGGCTGAAGGAGCTGGAAGAGGCCGGCGTGATCGTGGCCGTGCCAACCGGTCAGCACGGCGTGATGGACTACAAGCCGACCGAGGCGGGCGAAGATCTGCGCGGCATCGTCATGTCGCTCGGCTTCTGGGGGCAGCGCTGGGTCGAATCGACGCTGTCGCTGAAGAATCTCGATCCCGGGCTGTTGATGTGGGACATGCGGCGCAACCTGCAGCCGACGCCATTGCCGCCGCGCCGCACCACCATCAACTTCATCTATCCGGAGATGCGGCCGGACCGGAAATCATGGTGGCTGGTGGTGGAGCAAGAAAAGGTCGACCTCTGCCTCACCGATCCCGGCTACGACGTCGACCTCTATGTCAGCTGCCCCCTGCGCGCCATGACCGCGGTGTGGATGGGCGTCGCCAAGCTGAACAACGAAGTCGAGGCCGGCCGCATCAAGGTCACCGGCGACAGCTCGATCGCCAAATCGATGCAGCAATGGCTGGGGCTCAGCCCCTTCGCGCAGGGGCAAAGGGCAGTGGTGTAGCTGCCAACAGGCCGGGCCGCGCGGCCACGCCGCTTCTCCGACCACCAGCCCCTCACCCCGGCTTGATCCCGGCCGCCTGCATGGTCGGCAGCAGCCGCTTTTCCTCGTCGTCGCGGAATTTGCTGATCTCGGCTGATGACGCCGGCCACGGCGTGGCGCCGAGCTCGGCGTAGCGCTCCTGCAAGGCGCGATCGGCGAGCGCCTTGACGGTGAGCGCACTTATCTGCGCGACAAGATCGGCCTTCATGTTCGCCGGCCCGATCAGCGCGGTCCACGACGTCATCGCATATCCCGGCAGCACCTCGGCCATCGTGGGCACATCAGGAAGTTCGGGAATGCGTTTGAGCGAGGTGACGGCAACCGCCTTGACCTGGCCTGCGCGCACGCTCGGCAACGAGCCGGGCAGATTGTCGAACAACAGATCGACGCGGCCGCCGAGCAGGTCGGTCAACGCCGGTCCGGCGCCACGATAGGGAATGTGGTTGACCTCCACGCCGCCCATGCTGTTCATCATCTCGCCCGACAAATGCAGCGTGGTGCCGAAGCCGGCCGAAGCATAGGTGTATTTCTTCGGCTCCTTCCTGAACGCGGCCAGCAATTCCCTGATATCCGAGGAGAACAGATCCTTCCTCGCCACCAGGATATTGGGCAATTGCCACATGCCGCCGATGAAGGTGAAATCGCCGCGCGGATCGTAGGGAAGTTTTGCGTAGCTGCCGATCGCCAGCACGTTGCTGGCGATGCCGCCGAGACCGAGCGTGTATCCGTCCGGCGGCGATTTCGCCACCGCATCGGCCCCCAGCACGCCGCCCGCGCCGGCCTTGTTCTCGACGACGAAGGTCTGTCCGGACAGGTCGCTCATCTTCTGGCAGATGATCCGCGACAGCGTATCGGTGGCGCCGCCGGCCGGGAAACCGTTGACGTATTTCACCTGCCGCGTCGGCCAGGCCTCTTGCGCGAACGCCTCGCGCCTTACGAAACAAGGCGCGGCAATCGAGCCGCCGAGCATGGTCAGTAATTTGCGGCGGTTCACAGGCGTGAGCTGCGGCATCATTTTCCCTCCCTTGCGCAGGTGCCTGCTTGATTGGTCTGGCAAGGCTTGCCGCGCTGGCGACAGCGTAGTGCGTCGTTCTCCGGCGTGAAAGAGCCGAGTCGCGCCCTCCCAAGTCAAAAACATGCGGCCTGTTGGCACGACGGGCAAATCACTTCCGATTTTCGTAAATCGTGTCAAGCCCTGAAATAAAAAATATTTCGCTTTTCCAGAAGGCAAATCAGGGGCACATATATCGCCATCCCGTCCCACTCAGAGGGCGTCGGCCGTCGTCACGGACGTTGGACGGGTTGCGGTGGACGCTGAGGTGCTGGCGACGAACGGCACTGAAGCGTACGGCGAAGTCGTGTGGTCCTGGCGCCCCGTTGCTGGCGTCAAGTTCGTGAGAGGCAAAAAACTTCTCACGGGCGATGGTGGCAAGAAAGCCCGTTCACCAGGGAGAGCTCGATATAAGCCGTAAAGCCATTGCGCAGGGAAGGCCGGG
>NZ_JAFCLR010000032.1:0-89516 GCF_018131065.1 Bradyrhizobium sp. AUGA SZCCT0431
GCACTTTGTTTTGTGCAAACCGCACGCGAGACCGCGGGTGCAGCGCGCACCCGGTCTTCCCTGCGCCCTCTCATTTCCGAGGGTGAAATTGACGCAAAAACTCAGGCATCTCGTGCCGTGAGAATGTGGACCCATGCCTCACATTGTCTTGAAAGACGATTATTGCAAGTCGAGCGGCTAATTGCGCGTTGCGGAAGACAAGTCAGCATCGAAGCGCGCCACTCGAAACGACAACCCTGCTTGCCAAGTTCCCGCATTATGCAAAGATGGAGCGGCCTGGCCGGGCGCCTATCCATGCCTTCGTTGGTGCATTGCTTGCTATTTTGGCTTGCTCTTTCGGAATGGAGAGTTGCGTGAGCGAATCCCTTCACCCTGCCGCCCCCCATCATCTGCCAGGGTTCATCACGGCGCCGGGCGACACCGATGTCCTGATGGTCGTTGTCGGAATCATCCTGATCGGTGCCGTCGTCGGGGTCGGTAATTTCTATTTGCACCTGCACACGATGCCGGAGCGGATGGCCCACAAATCGCAGAAGCTGCAATTTGAAATCGTGGCCGTGCTGGGCCTGTTGGCGCTGTTTACGCACAACCACTTGTTCTGGGTGATCGGCCTGTTCCTCGCCATGATCGACCTGCCGGATTTCGGTACGCCGCTGCGCAGGATTGCCGGATCGGTCGAAAAGCTGGCCGGCGTTCCGCCTGAACCAGACCCGACCGAGCCGCCTCCTGAAACGGTGAGCCACGGCGCCGGCACGCACGGTGCCCCCGCCCCCAAGAGCGAGGCACAGAGTCATGCTTGAGATCCTCCTCTGCTCGCTCGTGACGATCTTGCCGGACTATCTCTATCGCCGCTACCGGCAGGGAAAGCGCTTCGGCCACGAAATCACGCTCTATTCGGTCTGGTTCGAACTGCGATTTGGCATCATCACCTGCCTGATGCTCACCGTCGCGCTGATCACGATGATCTTCTACTATCATCCGTCGACCACTTCGGCGACGTTGTACTATCGGACCGTCCCGATCATGTCCGAAGTAGCCGGCCGGGTCGCCGAGGTTCACATCGATGTCAGCGCGTCCGTCAAGCAAGGTGAGGTGATTTTCAGGCTTGACAGCTCCAAGCAGGAGGCCGCGCTGCTGACGGCCAAACGCAAGATCGCCGAAGTCGATGCCGCCATGCTGTCGGCGCAGGCCGATGTTCTCAAGGCCGAAGGGCAGATCCTGCAGGCTCAGGGCGATTATCAGCAGGCCACCGACGAGCTGAACACCAAGCGGGAGCTCCAGCAACGCAATCCCGGCATCGTCCCGCAGCGGGACATCGAAAAACTCACAGTGCTGCAGGCCGGCCGGCAGGGCGCGCTTGATGCCGCCAACGCTGCAAAACAATCCGCGGCGGTTCGCGTCACCGCCCTCCTGCCCGCCGAGAAAGCCAGCGCAGAGGCCGCGCTGGCCGAAGCGCAGGTCGATCTGGACAAGACCTTCATTCGTGCAGGGTTCAACGGGCGGGTCGAGCAGTTCGGGCTGAGGCCGGGCGATATCGTCAATCCAATGATACGGACGGCCGGCGTCCTGATTCCGGAGGGCGCGGGACGGATTGCTCTGTCGGCGGGGTTTGGGCAGATCGAGGCTCAGGTCATGAAGGTCGGAATGGTGGCCGAGGCCACCTGCATTTCCAAGCCGTGGACGATCATTCCGATGGTGGTGACCAATGTGCAGGACTACATCGCGGCGGGCCAGTTCAGGGGCGGAGAACAGCTGATCGATGCGCAGAGCACCGTGCGTCCTGGCACCATTCTCGTTTTCATGGAGCCGATCTACAAGGGCGGGCTGGAGGGCGTGACGCCCGGCAGCAGCTGTATCGCCAACGCCTATACCAGCAATCACGAACGGATCGCGTCAGGCAAGCTCAGCGCGTTCAAGAGCTTCGCGTTGCACGTCGTTGACGCCACCGGCCTCGTGCATGCGATTCTGTTGCGGATTCAGGCCCTGCTGCTGCCCATCAAGACGCTGGTGCTGAGCGGGCACTGAGGGTTTGTCCGGATGCTCCCGGTGTCGGGTTAACTGACACCAGGCACTCCAGGCGGCCCGCCGGCTTAGTGCGAGGTCATCCAGGCGCGGGCTTCGCGCTGCGCCGTCGCGATCTCGACATCCGACATCATCTCGGCGACTTCGCGGCGCATCGAGATTGCGTCAGTGCGGCCCTTCAGGGCGGCGAGATTGAACCATTTATGGGCGGCGACCAGGTTGACGACGCCGGAACGGCCGCTCGCCCAGTACAGGCCGCGCTCGAACAGCAGGTCGGGGATTGCGGTTTCCACCGGTGTCGCCGTCTCCAGATCGAAATGTCCCTGAAACATCGTAGTCTCCCCTTTTTATTGTTGCCGCCCTCCCCCGAGCGCGGCCCCTGTCCACTGTCTAACGTCCCGTTATTCCCAACACCGTTTGCCGGCTTGTTGGGATGATCATGGCCCATCAAATTTGAAGGGCAGTTTAAATATCGCGATGAACGGGGTGTAAACGCGAAGCGCCCCGGCGCCGGTGGGGAATCGCAGAAGTGCCTGTGCCGCAGCAACAAGTGAGGATTCGTGAAGACCGGTTTACCCTGCCGCTTCGCAGAACGATAACCATCGTGACGGCTCGAATCTCGCGCGCGCCGTCATCGGCGCGAACGGAGAACCTGGCAGCGCAAGAGTTCCGGTGATGGATCGGCGGGCGCATGGCGCAAACGGCGTGCGGAGGCGCATGACCGCGATCTGCGGCAGCCCGGCGCGGGCCGCGGGCGGTCGGGGCAGTCATGTAAAGGATTTGGAAAGATGGAATGCCGGGCGCCAGGGGCGCGGCGATCGGAACAGGAGGCGTTCCGGGGAACGAGGGCGTCGGCGAACACGTCAGGACCAGATTTCAGTCGGGCTTTGGGCCCGGTGAAATTGCGGAGCAAAGATTCCGCACCGAACGAAGAAAACCTGTTTCTTCTGCCGGACCGGTTTTGGGAAAGCGAACTCTCCCGAAAGTCGATCCAGCCGTTTGACCTGATGTCTCGCCGACACCCTCTTTCGTCGACCAGAGCCATCCGAGTTATGTTTGCCTAGAGAAGCAAACCGTCTGATGGCTCGTGTGACGTGCCGGCATCAAGCCGCCGGCAATTTTTTCAAGACGAAGTTACTTCTTCTTCTTGGCGACCTTGCGGGTCTTCTTCGCAGTCTTCTTCACTGCGCTCTTCGCCTTCTTTGCCTTCTTAGCTTTCTTGGCCATGTTGCCCTCCTAATGTAAGTGAGATGGCTTAGTTCGCTGCGTGCACTCGGGAATCGATGTGCACTACATCCCGAATACACCAACACATTCAAAAAAACAGCGTCCCGCTTAAGGAAGTGTTGACGCAGCAATGTGAGGGCGCGCGCGAAGCTGGTATCGGCGCCACCAAAACACGCCCGTACGACGATGCAAAAAGTGCAGCAACGACCGACATCGGCGTTTGTCAATATTGGAGGAAACGCTTGTATTGCAGATGTTTTCGCGATTCACGCATGTGATGATTAGTGCGCAAACGACGTTATCGCGACTCATCGAGACCGCCCAAAAGCCGCTTGCGCGGACTCTGAGTCGCAAATTTTGGCAATGAAAATATTTTCGTGGATTCAGCGTCCACGTCTCATCGCCGCTCGCCAGAACCGAATTTTTGGACGAATCGCTGCGACCGATTCGCAAGGCCCGTTGTCCGTCGTGACGATGATTTTTGATCCGCGAAGCGCGATCGATGCAAGCTTGTGCGCGTCGATCGCAACGTAGCGACGGCGGAAGCGTCCCGTTACGGGACGCTTCAGATGCCGAGCTTCGCCTTCAAGAGATCGTTGACGGCTTGCGGATTGGCCTTGCCGCCGGACGACTTCATCACCTGGCCGACGAACCAGCCGGCGAGTTGCGGCTTGGCTTTCGCCTGCGCGACCTTGTCCGGGTTGGCGGCGATGATGTCGTCGACGACCTTCTCGATCGCGCTTAAGTCAGTGACCTGCTTCATGCCGCGCGTCTCGACGAGCGCGCGCGGGTCGCCACCTTCCTGCCAGACGATCTCGAACAGGTCCTTTGCGATCTTTCCGGAGATCGTGCCCTCGCCGATCAGGTCGATGATCGCCGCGAGTTGCAGCGCCGACACCGGTGAGCCCGTAATATCACGGCCTTCCTTGTTGAGGCGTCCGAACAGCTCGTTGATCACCCAGTTGGCGGCAAGCTTGCCGTCGCGGGCCTTGTCGGTGAGCCCGGCCAGCACGGCTTCATAGAAGTCCGCGCTCTCGCGCTCGGCCACCAGCACGCTGGCATCATAGGGCGACAGTCCGAAACCTTCGATGAAGCGGATCTTCTTCTGGTCCGGCAATTCCGGCAGTTCGGCCTTCAGGCCGGCGACGTAGGCTTCGCTGAACTCGAGCGGCAGCAGGTCGGGATCGGGGAAGTACCGGTAGTCGTGCGCCTCTTCCTTGGAGCGCATCGAGCGCGTCTCGCCCTTGCCGGGATCGTACAGCCGGGTCTCCTGATCGATGACGCCGCCGTCCTCGATGATTTCGATCTGGCGCCGCGCCTCATACTCGATCGCCTGGCCGATGAAGTTGATCGAGTTCATGTTCTTGATTTCACAGCGGGTGCCGAGCGGCCCGCCGGGCCTGCGCACGGAGACGTTGACGTCGGCGCGCAATGAGCCCTTCTCCATGTCGCCGTCGCAGGTGCCGAGATAGCGCAGGATCGAACGCAGTTTTGTCACATAGGCCTTGGCTTGCTCGGCATCGCGGATGTCGGGTTTGGAGACGATCTCCATCAGCGCGACGCCGCAGCGGTTGAGATCGACAAAGGACTGCGACGGCGCCTGGTCGTGCAGCAACTTGCCGGCGTCCTGCTCCAAATGCAGTCGCTCGATGCCGATGGTGGCGGTCTTGCCGCCCTCGAGCTCGACGATCACCTCGCCCTCGCCGACCACGGGCGACTTGTACTGGCTGATCTGATAGCCCTGCGGCGAATCCGGATAGAAATAGTTCTTGCGGTCGAACACAGAGCGCAGATTGATCTGGGCGTTTAGCCCAAGCCCGGTCCGAACCGCCTGACGAACGCATTCCTCGTTGATGACAGGCAGCATGCCCGGCATCGCGGCATCGACCAGCGAGACATGGGTGTTCGGCTCGCCGCCGAACTCGGTCGAGGCGCCCGAGAACAGTTTTGACTGCGAGGTGACCTGGGCATGGACCTCCAGCCCGATCACCATTTCCCAATCGCCGGTGGCGCCCTTGATCAGTTTGGCCGGTTTGACTGACGCGTTCATGCTTTTCCACTCCCGAGCAGCGCGGACACGATCCGCTCCCATTCGGCTTCCAGAGAATCCTTGGCCACCGGCTGGCCCGCCTGCCGGTACCAATAGCCGGCATTGCCGAGATCACCTTCGACACGATGCAGATAGGCATGCACCCAGGCGGCGTCGCGCGTGTTTTCGTCCTGGACGATCTTGTGGGCCTCGTCCCATTGGCCCTTGGCTGCCCACCACAATGCCGCCAGCGGCGGTTCCAGGCTAGGTGTCGGGGACGTCCCCGACAGGCTGGCGCGGAAGTCGCCCATCGCTACCACCACCGCTCGGGCGTGAAGCGTCCGGCCGCCTGCTCGACCACTTCGCCGAGCGAGAACAGCGTCTCTTCGTCGAAAGGCCGGCCGATCAGTTGCAGGCCGAGCGGCAGCCCCTGCGCATCCTTGCCGGCGGGAACGGCGATGCCCGGCAGTCCCGCCATGTTCACGGTCACCGTGAAGATGTCGTTGAGATACATCTCGACCGGGTCGGCGCCGCCCTTCTCGCCGACGCCGAATGCCGCTGACGGCGTCGCCGGCGTCAGGATCGCGTTGACGCCCTTGGCAAAACAATCCTCAAAGTCCCTCTTGATCAGGGTGCGGACTTTTTGCGCGCGCAAATAATAGGCGTCGTAATAGCCGGCGGAGAGCACATAGGTGCCTATCATGACGCGGCGGCGCACTTCGTCGCCAAAACCTTCGGCGCGGGTGTTCTCGTACATTTCGCCGATGGAGCCGCCGGGCACGCGCAGGCCATAGCGCACGCCGTCGTAGCGCGCCAGGTTAGACGACGCCTCGGCAGGCGCCACGATGTAATAGGCCGGCAGCGCGTATTTGGTGTGCGGCAGCGATATCTCGACGAGCTCCGCGCCAGCCGCCTTCAACCAGGCCGCGCCTTCGGTCCAGAGCTTTTCGACTTCGGCCGGCATGCCGTCGAGGCGGTATTCCTTGGGAATACCGATTTTCATGCCTTTGACGGACTTGCCGATCGCGGCCTCGTAGTCCGGCACCGCGCGATCGACGGAGGTCGTGTCCTTGGGATCGTGACCGGCCATCGAGCGCATCAAGATCGCGCTGTCGCGCACGGTGCGCGCAATGGGCCCTGCCTGATCGAGCGAGGAGGCAAACGCGACGATGCCCCAGCGCGAACAACGGCCATAGGTCGGCTTGACACCGACGGTGGCAGTGAACGCCGCCGGCTGGCGGATCGAACCGCCGGTGTCGGTCGCGGTCGCGCCCATGCAAAGCAGCGCCGCCACCGCGGAAGCCGAGCCGCCCGACGAGCCGCCCGGCACCAGCGAGGTATTGGAGCCTTCGCGCCGCCACGGATTGACCACCGGGCCGAAGCACGAGGTCTCGTTCGAGGAGCCCATCGCGAACTCGTCGTTGTTGAGCTTGCCCAGCATCACGGCGCCGTCGCGCCAGAGCTGCGAAGTGACTGTCGACTCATAGGGCGGCACGAAATTGCCGAGGATTTTCGAGCACGCGGTGGTGCGCACGTCCTTGGTCGCGAACAGATCTTTGATGCCGAGCGGAATGCCGGCCAACGGACCGCCCTCGCCTTTGGCGATCTTGGCGTCGATCGCGCGCGCCATGGCGCGGGCCTTGTCCGGCGTTTCCAGCACGAAGGCATTGAGCGCGCGCGCCGCCTCGATCGCGGCAAGGTGCGCGTCGGTCAGTTCAAGCGAGGTGAAAGACTTGTTAGCGAGGCCATTCCTGGCCTCGGCGATCGTCATCGAAATCAAATCGGTCATTTATTGATCGGGCTGCAGAAGAACGGAGACAGGGTCTTGTCGCTCGCGGGGTCGTCTTGCTTGGGCCGCGTCAGCTCGGACGCCTCGAGCGCGTCGAGCACGGCGTCCATCGCCTTATCGGGATCGGCGACCTTGCCCTGCCGCTCCATCGCGTCGAGATAGTTCATGTAGGCCGCATAAGCCTTTTCATCGTCGCAGAGCATGCACATCGCGGGTCTCTAAGACTCTTTTGTTTGACGCGTTTTCTTCACGCGAACCGGTATCCACTTCGCTCGAAAACACGATGTTACTCGACGACCTTCGGCACCAGAAAGAAATGGTTCATGGTGTCAGGGGCGTTTTTGACCACGTCATCCGCGATCTCGCCGTCGTTGATCACATCAGGACGTTTCTTCATTTCCATCGGGGTCACCGAGGTCATTGGCTCGACGCCGTCGACGTTCACCTCCGAAAGCTGCTCTACGAACGCCAGCATGGCGTTCAGTTCGCCCTGCAGATGGGGAACTTCGGCCTCGGCGACCGCAATTCGCGCAAGATGCGCGATGCGGCGAACGGTAGCGGCATCAACGGACATTAATATAAGGCCTCAATCGGGGATCGCACCCGCCGTATAGCAGAGCCCGCTTTTGCGCCGCAACCACGGGGAACCGCCCCGCCGGCATTTTGGGGCCCAAATACCGCCAAACGGGGCTCAAAGGCCGCATCAAAGTGCCGCCATTGCGGCCCGCGCCGGGAGTCCGGGGTTTCGACAGGGAAAAGCCGCCGACGAAACCATTTAGCGGCCTGACGCAGTCGTTTTGAAACAGTCGCCGCGTGTACTCGGCCATCACCCTGGAGGCCGCGCCATGTGGACAACGGAACACGACAGTGTAACGGAAAGTTGGGATCCTGCTCTGTGGTCGATCGGTGGCGTGCTTGGCGTCGCGATCCTATATCTGGCGTGTCTGGCCTGACGAACGTGAGGCAACGCCATGTCCAAAGCGAAAGAACTTCAGGAAAAAGCCGAGATGTTCGAGCGGCGCGCAGAAAGCGCCACCGATCCCATCTCGCAACGTCACTACAAAGAGATGGCCGCGCATTATCGATCGCTCGCCGTCGAGCACCTGGACGTCGTCAAGCGCGACGAGCCGGCGCATTAGGCACAATAGGCACAATGACCCCGGTAGCCGCCGGACGCTAAGCCAGCGAACTCAGCCTAGCCAACGCCGCGCCCGCAAAACGAACGCCTGATCTGGCTCTCTCGCCTACAAGGGCAGCGTCGGCAGCGCGACCACGTCATCGGTTTCTTCCGGCGGCGTATGTGCGACGTTGAGCACCAACGATACGGTGAGGAAATAGCCGATCAGTCCGGTCAGGTCTACGACCCCGCGCTCGCCCAGCCGTCCCACGGCAATCGCATACGTCGTATCACAGACGCCGCTGTGCGCGAGCAGTTCGTGCGTGAAATCGTAAACCAGCGCTTCGTCCGCATGCATGTCGGTGGGCCTGCGCCCGCAGCGTACGGCCTCGATGGTTTCCGCACTGGTGCCGGCCTTCCGCGCTAGCGGCACGTGCACGAACCACTCGAACTGCTGGGTGCACGCCCGCGCCACTACCAGCATGGCGAATTCCGAAAGCCGGGGCGGAAGGCTGCTGTCGAAGCGAATGTACTCACCTACCCGCTGCAGGCGATCCATCAGAAGCGGGCTTCGCAGCAAGGCGATAAAAGGACCCTTGACCGCCTTCCGCGGTCCCGCGATCAGTGCCTGCGCGGCGGCTCGCTGGGCTTCATCCATCTGCTCCAGTGAAAGGGGCGGCATGCGGTCGGGGTGCAGCATTTTTATCTCGTTTTGAAGGTTGGATGATGTAGCACGAACGCGCGTCGCAAAACCAAGCGTGAGGTTGCTCAGCCCCAGCGCCCGCGCCCGCGCAGCGAGGAGGCTGGATACGGCAATTCACCGTTGAACAGGCTCATGGTCAAGGGTCCAATAATCTGTCCAAGGGTGAACGGTTGCCACACGGTTCTGCTCGCTGAACGTCCATCGATCAGGCACCTAAGGCGGTGGAAGAGTTGCGCCGACCGGCCAATATCTGCTCGGCCTCGGTGACGATCCTGTCAACGATCTCGGCCGCCGGCGGAACATCATGGATCAGTCCGACCGCCTCACCGGCGATGACGGCGGCGATATCGAAGTTTCCGGCGGCTCTCGCGGCGGCATATTCGGCCGCGACCGCGCTGACATTCTGCATCAGTTCGACCTCGCGCCCGATCCAGCGGCGCGCGTGATCATTGATCAGGCAGCGGCCGTTGAACGGCGCCGGCCAGACATTGTTCCGGGAGATATCGAAGATGATGCTCCTGATGCTGCTGCCGCTGGTCGCGTCACAGATACGCTTCTTGGCTTCATCTGCGCCGTCGCATTCCTGGCTGGCATAGAAGCGCGTGCCGAGCAGCACGCCGGACGCCCCCAGCATCATCATCGCCGCCAGCCCGCGGCCGTCACCGATGCCGCCCGCCGCCGCAACCGGCACCCGGCCCGCCACGAGATCGACAATCGCCGGCACGATGTCGATGGTGGTGCGGGAGGCACCGTGTCCGCCGGCCTCGCTGCCTTGCGCAATCAGCAGGTCGGCACCGGCGTCAAGCGCCTGCCGCGCCATGCCCTCGTCCTGCACCTGGCAGATCAGCAGGGCGCCGCTGGATTTGATCTTGGTCGCAAAGGGTTTTGGATCGCCGAACGAGAGCATGATCGCGCGCGGTCGCGGCGCGAGCGCGATGTCGAGCAGCTCAGGCTGCTTTGCCAAGCTCCAGGTGATGAAACCGACGCCGTAAGGAGCGGATATCCGTTTGAGCTTGGCCGTCTCCTGCTCCAGCCAGACCTTGTCGCCATAACCGCCGCCCAGAATGCCAAAGGCGCCGGCGGCGCTGACCGCCTCCGTCAGCCGTGCGCCTGCAATCACATCCATCGGCGCCGACAGGATCGGATGCTGAATACCTAGAAGCGCGGTCAATGACGTTTCGATCGACATAATATTCGCTCCTGATCTGGACAGTCACTGTAGACCTAGATAGCATTCTCGATAAATGATTTATTGAGAATTCTGCCATCTCTAAAATGAAACGGGGGCCGGTCCATGGAATTGAGCGATCTCGTGACGTTTTCGACGGTGGCGCGCCTCGGCGGCATCACCCGCGCCGCGGACGAACTCAACACCGTGCAATCCAACGTCACCCAGCGCGTCAAAGCGCTGGAGACCGAGATCGGCACCGCACTGTTCGAGCGGCATAGCCGCGGCATGACATTGACCGGCGCCGGCCGCCGCCTGCTTCCCTATGCGCAACGAATGGCCGCCTTGTCACGCGAAGCCGTGCTAGCCGCGCGCGACGATGGCGAGCCAAAGGGGCCGTTGTCGATCGGCTCGATGGAGACCACCGCGGCGGTACGGCTGCCTTCCCTGCTCGCCGAATTCCACCGCCGCTTTCCGGCGGTGCGCTTGAGCCTGCGCACCTCGCCGACCGCAGACCTGGTCGCGGCCGTGCTTGACGGATCGCTCGACGGCGCCTTTGTTGCCGGTCCGATCGATCACGCCGACCTCAGTTCGACAATCGCTTTCAGGGAAGAACTCGTGCTGGTGACGTCGAGGCGCTGGGCAAATCTGGCGGCCTTGCGTGCGGGCACGCCAGAATCGGGGCCGACCGCCCTGGTATTCCGCACCGGCTGCAGCTATCGGCAGCGGCTCGAACAGGTGTTTTCCGAGTTCGGCTGGCCGTCTTCGGCGCGGTTCGAGCTCGGCACGCTCGACGGCATGATCGGCTGCGTCGCCGCCGACATGGGCGTCACGCTGCTGCCCCGTGCCGTTGTCGGAAAAAACGAGACCGTCAACATCCACAAGCTGAAGGCCGTTCAGTCTGATGTCGACACCCTCTTCATCCAGCGCCGAAGCGCACATCAATATAGCGCGCTGCAAGGCTTTGCCGCCTGCCTGAACAATAGCGGCGAGGTCATCGCCGCCTGACGTTCCAGCGATGGAGTGCGACGACGGCCCAGATCGCCCCAGCCCGAACGGCCAGGCTCCCTGCAAAAATCCGTAGGCCGAACCGAGCGCACACGCAGCGGCGAAGCCGAAGATATACCAGTGGCTGCGCTCTTCCAGCGCGTAACAGACGAGCATCGCGGTCACGGCGAACAGCCCAAACAATTGCAGTGCATCCATGGCGTAGCCTCATCATGCGGACGTTCCGCTGAATGAAATTTCGTCGCCATATTTCTGCAACAAATCGATTTGCACCGCACACGTGCGGCTTTCCATCGCAGCGCGACCGCCGCTTCAAATATTTTTGGACGCCGCACCCTACTACGTTAGTATGAGGCGCTGACTACCAAAAACCATAACGTCAACTCTGGGAGGATCTGCGATGCGCCACGCATTCGTGCTGTGCTGTTCGGCTGCCTTGTTGGGAACGGTTGGAACGGCAAGCGCTCAAGACTGGACGAAATCGAAATGGGGACCGAACGACGAGATCGGCGCCGCCAATTACATGACCCCGGAGCTCGTTGTGAAGGCGGCCGGCCTCGTCAAGACCGGCAAGACCTACGCGCTTGGCATTCCCGTCGACTCCACAACGCCGGCCTACCCGCCGCGCGCCTTCAAGATCACCGTCGTTCAACCCGGTCAGGCCGGCATCCCGGGCCTCGGCCCCACCAAGACCACCTATAATGACGACATCATCGAAGGCTGGGTCGGCGTCGGCAGCCAACTCGACGGTCTCGGCCATATCGGCGTCGAGCACGTCTATTACAATGGCAACA
Source organism: Bradyrhizobium sp. AUGA SZCCT0431 (assembly GCF_018131065.1). Classification (NCBI taxonomy): domain Bacteria; kingdom Pseudomonadati; phylum Pseudomonadota; class Alphaproteobacteria; order Hyphomicrobiales; family Nitrobacteraceae; genus Bradyrhizobium; species Bradyrhizobium sp. AUGA SZCCT0431. The sequence goes on from NZ_JAFCLR010000032.1 coordinate 11,858, forward strand.
AGCTCGCCGATTTCGCCGATCCCACTGGACTGAAGAAACTTGGCGTCGAAAAAATCCCGCCGATGGTGGCCCGTGGCGTGCTTCTCGACATGGCCGCTCACTACGGTACGGATGTGGTGAAGGAAGGCACCGCCTTCAACGTCAAGGAGATCGAGGAAGTCGCCAAGAAACAAGGCGTCGAAATCCGTCAGGGCGACGTCGTGATCTTCCACACCGGCTGGCTCAGCCTGATCGGCAAGGACGACAAGCGCTTTGGCGCCGGCGAACCCGGCCTTGGCGTCGAAGGTGCCAAGTACCTCACCGGCAAAGGCGTGGTCGCGGTCGGCGCCGATACCTGGGGGCTCGAAGCGGTCCCGTTCGAGACCAAGAACATCTTCGAGGTGCACCAGATCCTGCTGCCGATGAACGGCACCTACATTCTCGAAAACATGAACACCGCCGACCTCGCCAAGGACAAGGCCTACGAGTTCCTGTTCGTGCTGGGCCAGCCGCGCTTCAAGGGCGGCGTGCAGAGCATGATCAACCCCGTGGCGATCCGCTAACACGATCTCGACGGATGGCGTGGCGTTCCCGCATGGACGCCACGCCGCATCCGGCTTTGCATGTCAGACTAGCTGCGTGTTATGCGGGTCTATGCCCGCCCTCATCCTCCCTCTGATCGAAGCGGTCACGCACTGGCCCGAGCGCGGTGCGCTGATCGGCCTCGATCTCGGCACCAAGACCATCGGCGTCGCAGTTTCCAACGCCGATCGCAGGCTGGCGACCGGCGTTGAAACCATTCAGCGCAAGGCCTTCAAGGCCGACGCGGCGCGGCTGCTTTCCATTGCCGGCGAGCGCAACGCGATCGGCTTCGTGCTCGGTCTGCCCATCAACATGGACGGCAGCGAAGGTCCGCGCGCGCAATCGACCCGCGCCTTTGCGCGCAATTTTTCCAAACTCACAGATCTGGCGATCGGCCTGTGGGATGAACGGCTCTCAACAGCAGCCGTCGAGCGCGAACTGATCGGGATGGACGTCAGCCGGGCCCGCCGCGCCGAAGTGATCGACGAGCATGCCGCGATCTTCATCCTGCAGGGCGCGCTGGACCGGCTCGCGACACTGCGCGGCGAGCGCTGAAGATGGCGGTGGTGGTCGCGGCACTGCTGCCGGTGTTCTTGCTGATCGTGCTCGGCTTCATCCTGAAGCGGACCTTGATGCGGCTGGAGACGCAGTGGCACGGGCTGGAGCGGTTGACCTATTACGTGCTGTTTCCGGTGCTCTTGATCCAGACACTGGTGAAGGCCGACCTCAGCAAGGTCCCGGTCGCAGGTGTCGGCGGCGCGCTGATGCTGTCGGCGCTGCTGATGTCGCTGCTGTGCCTGGCGCTGCGGCCCCTGCTCGCCCGCGGCGCGGTCGACGGACCCGCCTTCACCTCGGTGTTCCAGGGCGCCATCCGCTGGCAGACCTATGTGGCGCTCGCCGTCTCGGGCAGCCTGTTCGGCGATGCCGGACTGGCGCTGGCCTCGGTCGCGATGGTCGCCATCATCCCCTTTCAACGTGTTCAGCGTCAGCGTGCTCGCGCAGTACGCCTCGACCGAAAAACAATCGGTCGGATCCATCGCCATGACGGTCGTGTGCAATCCCCTGATCTGGGCCTGCGCGATGGGGCTCCTGATCAACGTCACCCACCTCCCGCTGCCAAAGCTCTGGCATGACGTCGCCGACGCGCTGGGCCGCTCGTCGCTGGCGATCGGCCTGCTGGTGACCGGCGCCGGCCTGCATCTCAACGGCATGTTCCGCCCGAGCCTTGCGGCGTCGGTCGCGGTGTTCCTCAAGCTGGTGCTGATGCCGGTGATCGCCGTCGCGCTGGCGCTGTGGTTCGGCCTGTCAGGTTCGAACCTGGCGATCGTCACGGCGTGCGCGGCGGTGCCGGCCTCCTCCAGCGCCTATGTGCTGGCCCGGCAGATGGGCGGCGATGCGCCTTTGCTGGCGCAGATCATCACGCTGCAGACCATTTTGGCGGCGATCACGATGCCGATCGCCATCGCATTGGTCGGGTGAGATCAGAAGTACGCAAGTTTCAGGGCGACGTAAGCGAGGACTGCGAGGTTGAAAAAGCCGTGGGTGATCACGGTAAGCCAGGTCGAGCCGCTGCGGCGCCGCAGATGCCCGAAGATCAGACCGACGAGGAAGATCTGGCAAATATAGTACCAGCTATACTGCTGGTGCATCAGCGCCCACAGCGCCGACGACAGCACGATCGTGCCGATCGGACCGAGAAAAGACTGCGACCAGCCGCGATACAGCAGGCCGCGCACCACGAGTTCCTCCGTGACCGGCGCCGCGACGCAGAATCCGATCAACAACAGCCACAACAGCCCAGCGTCTTGCGCGGAGCGGTAGCTGTCGATCACGAATGCAGGCGTCGGGTGTCCCGCGAGAAACGAAAGCAGAAGCCATGCGAGCAGGAATGCCAAAGTTATTGCGAGACCGTGAAGGAGTTCGTCGCGGCTCGGCCAGCGAAGCGCAAGATAGTCCGCAAAGCCTTGCCTTGCGATCCGGATCGCGGCCCAGAGCACGGCAACGACCAAGGCACATGCGGCAATCGTCCCCGCGGCGATGTTGCCGCCTTGAGACGCCAACTCGACGATTTGCGCCTCGGTCATGTCCGGATCGCCGTGCCAGACGAACGCCACGACCATCATCGCCAAATGGCCGAGATTGAACGCGATATAGGCAAGCAACGCGACGACCGCCGAACCCAGGAAATACCAGGTACGGGGCTGACGCGGCGAAACAGGCAAAGCGGGCGGCGCGGAAATCTCGAGCGTTGACATAGGAACCTCCGCGCCTTGGTCGCACCGGCGCGGCGTCAGGTTCGAGGTCGCTATTGCCCGGCCAGCCAGAACGTCTGAATCGTCGTCGCGGTGTTGTTGAGCGCGTGGATCACGATGGTGAGTCAGATGAAGACCGCCTGCCGACCGTCATCGCGTTGGCAACACCCGGACTTTAACGTTGCAGTCCCTCCGCGAAAGAGACGATGGTGTTCAGGGCTGAATGAAGCATTACCGTTAGCCAGGTCGAGTTGCTGCGCCAGCGAATATAGCCGAGTGCGAGGCCCGTCACGAAAATCCAAAACTGGCCGAACCAATGGTATTGGGTGTGTGCTAACGCCCACAAGATTGACGACAGAAGAATGGCTCCGGTCGGACCGAGGATGGATTGCGACCATCCACGAAACATGAAACCACGGACAACAAGCTCTTCCATGACCGGCACTACGATGCAGCTGCCGATCAAGAAGGTCAACAATCCCCAGCCTGCTCGCAAGTAAGGATTTGGCGAAATTTCCGTTGGGCCGACGACAGAAATTGCTACGACCTCAATCACCATGACCGCGGTCATTATGAGCACAGCGCGTAGTGCTTCGTCTGAGCTCGGCCAGTTCAACGCGAGATATTCGCCGAAGTCCCTGTTAGCCAAGCGAATTGCAATCCAAAGCACGGCAGTTGGAAGCAGACCTGCTAGGATGAGTGCCGCCCCATAAGCTTGATACTGAACAGCCGACGTTGTGCCCACCGCATTGTAAGAGCCCAACACGAACCATGCTGTCAGACCGTAAACGGCGTAAGCTATAAGGCCGACTAGCGCCGTTTCCTTGAAATCCCAAGTCCGAAGCGGCGGTGACATGGCAGATCAGGCGCTTTCGAGGCGGGACATGTAGAGACTTTCTACGGCAATTGAGCAGCGAAATGTCAGCTTATGGCCTACCTAACACACGAAACAATTATCCCGCCAGCCAGAAGGTTTGAATTGTCGCCGCCGTGTTGTTGAGACCGTGCAGCACGATCGTCAGCCAGGTCGAACCGGTGCGATAGCGGAAATAGCCGAGCAGCAGGCCGATGGTGAACACTTCACCGAAGAAGAACCAGCTGTACTGCAGGTGCATCGAAGTCCAAACCAGCGACGACAGGAAGATGGCGCCGGGCACCCCCAGGGGCGATTCCGACCAGCCGCGGTAGAGAAAACCGCGCGCCATAACTTCCTCCGAGATCGGTGCTGCGACGCAGAATGCGATCACGAGCAGCCATAGCGCGCCGTCGGCCTGGGCCGATTTCAGCACATCGCCCATAAAGCCCGGCGTCACCTCGCGCCCGAGCGCCCGCGACAGCAAATCCCAGCCGCCGACCAGCACGGCCAGTGCGACGGCGCCGATCAGGAAATTCTGCCACGTGGTCCAGCGCAGCGCGAGATAGTCAACAAATGGCGTGCGCGAGGCGCGCGTCGCGACCCAGGCTGCGAGCAGCACCGCAGGCATTCCCATGATCACGGACAGCGAGATCGTCAGCCCGGCGCCGACGACATGGATCGCTGCCGCGAGATCCCACGAACCTTGCCGCAACACGAAGTAAGCGATGACCACGGCCTGGCCGACGAACATGCCGGCAAAGATGAACAGCCCCCACAGCGCCGTCCCCCAGAACTTCCAGATCCGGGGCGGACGCAGGGCGGGCGCAACGGGAGGGGGCGGTTGCGGGAGGCTGAGGGAATCCATCAACTGACTTTCAGGGCAGCGCCCGTTCCAGCAGACCAGCGACGTCGGCGCTGGCAAGATCGACCGCGCCGTACATGCTGGCGTGATTCCCGGCAAGGCGCGTGGCCGCGAACAATTCGGCATGCCGAGGCGACACCGCGTTGAGCGCCGCGGCGGCTGCGAGCAGCGCCAGTTTTTCGACCGCCAGCCGCGCCACGCGTTCGCTGTCGGGCCGGCGGAACGCTTTGCCGATAAAACCGACCGCCTCGCCGGCCCCCGGCAGGCCCAGCGTTTCACCGGTGAGTTCGTGCAACACGGCGGATGCCGCCTCGGCCTCGCGCGACAGCGCCCGGAGCACGTCGAGGCACATCACATTGCCTGACCCTTCCCAGATCGCGTTGACCGGCGACTCCCGGTAGTGCCGCGCCAAAATCCCCTCCTCGACGTAGCCGTTGCCGCCGAGGCATTCCATCGCCTCATAGAGAAAACCCGGTGCGCTCTTGCAGACCCAGTATTTGATCGCCGGCGTCAGCAGCCGCATATAGGCGGCCTCCTTGGCGTCTGACGGCGCCCGGTCGAACGCCCGGCACAGGCGCATGACCAGCGCGATCGAGGCTTCGACATGCAGCGCCATGTCCGACAGCACGGCCTGCATCAGCGGCTGGTCGGCGAGATGCTTCTGAAACACGCTGCGGTGCCTTGCGTGGTGCAGCGCATGCGCCAGGCCCGAGCGCATCAGGCCGGCGGAGGCAATCGCACAATCCTGCCGCGTCAGCTGCACCATCTGGATGATGGTGCGGATGCCTTTGCCCTCGTCACCGATACGCTCCGCATAGGCGCCCATGAATTCCACTTCTGATGAGGCGTTGGAGCGGTTGCCGAGCTTGTCCTTCAGCCGCTGGAAGCGGATCGCGTTGACGGAACCATCAGGCGCAAAGCGCGGCATGAAGAAACAGCTCAGGCCGCCGCCCGCCTGCGCCAGCACCAGAAACGCGTCGCACATCGGCGCCGACATGAACCATTTGTGGCCGGTGATGCGATAGGCATCGCCGTCGCGCTCGGCGCGCGTCATGTTGGAGCGCACATCCGTGCCGCCCTGCTTCTCGGTCATGCCCATGCCGACCGTCATGCCGCGCTTGGTCCACCACGGCGCAAAGCTCGGATCGTAGGAACGGCTCGCCAGCACCGGCATCACCTTCGCCAGCAGATCCGGCTGCTCGGCTAGCGCCGCCACGGAGGCGCGCGTCATCGTGATCGGGCAGAGATGCCCGGTCTCGACCTGCGCGGCGATGTAGAATTTGGCGGCGCGCACGACTTCCGAAGCACCGCCCGCCGGCCTGCCCTCGGCATTCCAGGTCGAATTGTGCACACCAGCATGGGCCGAGTGGGCCATCAGCTCGTGATAGGCCGGATGAAACTCGACCTCGTCGCGGCGGTTGCCGCGCGAGTCGAACGTCCGCAGCTTCGGGGCGTTCTCATTGGCGGCACGGCCTCGCGCCGCCATCGCCGCCGCCCCCCAATGCTTGCCGAAGTCGGATAGTTCACCGCTCGCCTCGCCACCGCCATTGGCGGCTACCGCCTCAGCCAGCGGCCGGTCGACCGCGAACAGGTCGACATCTTCGAACGGCGGCGACTGGTTGAAGACCTCGTGGGTCGAAAATGATGCCTGGCTCATGGCGGGTCTTGCTCCGGGAATCAATTCCGTCGCGCAATCGGGAAATCATAGGCCTGCCGGCCGACCCCCGGCAGCGAAAAGTGCCACCACTCCTTCGAATAGTTCACAAACCCTTGCCGGGCCATCGCGGCCACCAGCACATTCCGCCATTTCCGCTGCGCCGGCGTGATGGAGGGGGCGGCGGTATGCGATTTGACGTCCGAGCAATCATAGCCGGTACCCATATCGACGCTGCCTTCCGGCGCCCGCGCCTCGGCGGGCGCGGTGCAGTCGGCGTAGGCCTTGGTGGAATCGAACTTCGTGGAATTATCGGCAGTCAATTCGACCAGGGTCAGATCGAGCGCGGCGCCGGTCGAATGTCCGGACCGGGTCGCGATATAGCCCAGACGGAACAAATCGGCCTTGCGGAAGGCCGGGCTAAAGCGGCGTTCGGCTTGCGTCTCCTTGCCGTTCTTCGACCACGCCACCATGTCGGCGACCGCGCGTTCGGGCCGATAGCAGTCGAACATTTTCAACGACAGCTTTTGCCTGGCGAGTTCCTGCTGGATGTTCTTCAGCGCCAGGCCAACCTCGCGCTTCACGACGCATTCGGCGGCGTCATACCCCCTCAGCGGCTTGCCGACAAAGTTGTTCGAGGTGGCGTAGCGCATGTCCTGGATGATGCTGGGATCGATATCGCGCAGGTAGACGAAGCCGCCCGGCAGACCCTGCGCGTTTGCCGTCTGCGGCCCGGACAGGCCAAGACCGGTTAATCCGATCGCTAAAATAACGTGCCATTTATGCATTGGACGCCTTCCCCGCGCGCCGAACGCGGCGCAATTGCGGCAACCCTCTTTACCCTGCGCGGCGACTGACCGGGGGATAACTCGCAAGCCCCCTATTCGCGCTTGCCCCGCTTGGGAAGTCTGCCTATAGCTCTCGTTTTAATGACCCCTGCATCGAAATCGACCTTCGTCCTCGGTCACCGGCATCTGCTGGGAATCGAGGGGCTTTCCGCCGCCGATATTACCGGCCTGCTCGACCTTTCCGAGGAATATGTCGAGCTCAACCGCCAGGTAGACAAAAAGCGCACCAGCTTGCGCGGTCGCACCCAGGTGAACCTGTTCTTCGAGGCCTCGACCCGAACCCAATCCTCGTTCGAACTGGCCGGCAAACGGCTCGGCGCCGACGTCATGAACATGTCGGTATCCTCGTCCTCGATCCGCAAGGGCGAGACGCTGATGGATACCGCCGTCACGCTCAATGCCATGCATCCGGACATCCTGGTGGTGCGCCACCACGCCTCAGGTGCGGTGGAACTTTTGGCGCGCAAGGTTGACGGTTCCGTGATCAATGCCGGCGACGGCAGCCACGAGCATCCGACCCAGGCGCTGCTGGACGCGCTAACGATCCGCCGCAACAAAGGCCGGCTGGAAGGCCTCGTGATCGCGATCTGCGGCGACGTGATGCATTCCCGCGTCGCCCGCTCCAATATCCTGCTGCTCAACACCATGGGCGCCCGCGTCCGCGTGGTGGCGCCCTCCACGCTGTTGCCGCGCGGCATCGAGCGGATGGGCGTCGAGGTGGCGCGCGACATGCGCGAAGGCCTCAACGGCGCCGACATCGTCATGATGCTGCGGCTGCAGCGCGAGCGCATGAACGGCTCGTTCGTGCCGTCGTCCGGCGAATACTTCCACTATTTCGGCCTCGACCAGAAGAAGCTCGCTTACGCCAAACCCGACGCGCTGGTGATGCATCCGGGCCCGATGAACCGCGGCGTGGAGATTGATTCATTCGTGGCGGACGGCGCGCAATCACTGATCCGCGAGCAGGTCGAAATGGGAGTGGCGGTGCGCATGGCGGTGCTTGAAGCACTCGCCCGCAACCTGCCGAACGCCTGACATGCTGACCGATCGCCGCCCCATCCTCCTGGCCAACGCCCGCGTCGTCGACCCCTCGCGCGACTTCGACGGCCCCGGTGACGTCCTGATCGCCGACGGCGTGATCCGCGACTCAAAGCGCGGCATTGGCGCTGCCGGCGTTCCCGAAGGCACCGACATCGTCAATTGCGCCGGCAAGGTCGTCGCCCCCGGGCTGATCGACATGCGCGCCTTTGTCGGCGAGCCCGGCGCCAGCCACCGCGAAACCTTTGCTTCAGCCAGCCAGGCGGCGGCCGCCGGCGGCATCACCACCATCATCTGCCAGCCGGACACCTCGCCGGTGATCGACAATTCGGCCACCGTCGACTTCGTGCTGCGCCGGGCGCGCGACACCGCGATCGTCAATATCCACCCGATGGCGGCGCTGACCAAGGGCATGGGCGGCGAGGAAATGACCGAGATCGGCCTTTTGAAGGCCGCCGGCGCTGTCGCCTTTACCGATGGCGCCCACAGTGTCACCAATGCGCAGGTGATGCGGCGCGCACTGACCTATGCGCGCGATTTCGACGCGCTGATCGTGCACCACACCGAAGACCCCGATCTGGTCGGCGAAGGCGTGATGAACGAGGGCGAGTTCGCTGCAAGGCTCGGCCTGATCGGCATTCCCAATGCCGCCGAGGCGGTGATGCTGGAACGCGACATGCGCCTGGTGGCGCTGACCGGCGGCCGCTATCACGCAGCATCACTGAGCTGCATCGAGTCGCTCGAAATCCTCAAGCGCGCGCGAGACGCGGGACTTGCAGTTTCGGCGTCGGTTTCGATCAACCACGTCACGCTGAACGAAAACGACATCGGTCCCTACCGGACGTTCCTAAAACTGTCGCCGCCGCTGCGCACCGAGGACGACCGTCTGGCGCTGGTCGCGGCCGTGGCCTCCGGCCTGATCGACGTCGTGATGTCCGATCACAATCCGCAGGACGTCGAGGTGAAGCGGCTGCCGTTCGCGGAAGCCGCCGCCGGCGCGGTCGGGCTGCAGACCATGCTGCCGGCGGGCCTGCGGCTGATCCACAATGGCGAGATGGACTTCAAGACCCTGATCCGCGCGATGTCGACGCGCCCGGCCGAGATTTTGGGCCTCCCCGGCGGCTCGCTGCGCGCGGGTTCCCCTGCCGACGTCGTCGTGATCGATGCCGACGTACCCTGGGTGCTCGACCGCGACGACCTCAAATCGCAATGCAAAAATACGCCGTTCGACGAAGCCCGCTTCTCGGGCCGCGTCGTGCGTACTATCGTGGGCGGACGGACGGTCTATGAACATGTCTAATGGAGCGTTTTCAAGCGACGTGGGTACCGGTTCGCGTCAAGAAAACGCGTCAAAAAAAGACGTGCGCGAAATACTCCGCGGCGGGAGCAACGCCGATGTCGTTTGAACCATTCCTCGTTGTTGCGTTTTTCGTGGGCTATTTCTTCGGCTCGATTCCATTCGGGCTGTTGCTGACCAAGTTCGCCGGCACCGAGGATCTGCGCTCGATCGGCTCCGGCAGTATCGGCGCCACCAACGTGCTTCGCACCGGCCGCAAGAGCCTCGCCGCCGGGACGCTGATCGGCGACGCGCTCAAGGGCACGCTCGCGGTCGTCGTCTGCGGCTATTATGGCGGCCCCAACGCCGCGATGCTGGCCGCATTCGGCGCCTTTCTGGGCCATCTCTATCCGGTCTGGCTTAAGTTCAAAGGCGGCAAAGGCGTCGCGACCTATATCGGCGTGCTGATCGGCCTGTTCTGGCCTGCGGCCGTCGTGTTCTGCGTGATGTGGATCGCGACCGCCATCACCACGCGCTACTCGTCGCTGTCGGCATTGATCGCGGCCTTCGCGACGCCGCTGTTCCTGTGGTGGTTCCTCCACCCGGCGCTGGCTTCGCTGTTTGTGGTGATGACGCTATTGCTGTTCTACGCGCACCGCGAAAATATCAAGCGCTTGCAGACCGGAACTGAGAGCCGGATCGGCGCGAAATAATCCTACTTCTGCGCCAGCGCGTCCTCGACGAACCGCGCTGCCGCCAGCGCCTTCGCATCGTCGCCATAGCGCGCGATGACCTGCACGCCCACCGGCAATCCTCCGGCGGCGATGTGCGCGGGAATGTTGACGCAGGGCGTTCCCATCAGCGTCCACAGCCGGTTGTAGCGGGCGTCGCCGGTCGAGCCCAATCCCGCAGGTGCTGCACCCGGGGCTGATATGGCCAGCAGCACGTCGACGTCTTCGAAAACTTTTGCCAGCGCGATTCTGGCCTGACGTGCAACTTGCATCGCCCCGTCATAGGCGGCGGGCGTCATGTCCTTGCTTTCGTCGAGCCGTCCACGCAGGTTCGGCGCGACGGCGTCGTAATGTACGCGGTATTCAAAGGCGAGCGCCTGATGCGCTTCGAATTCCTGCACCGTCGGATGCTGACGCCATGCTTCGGCTACGATCTCCGGCATCGCCAGCATGCGCACGGATGCCCCTGCCCGTTCCGCAGCCTTGGCGGCGATCTGCAGTGCCTCGGCGCCTTCGGCCTCCGGTGCACCGGCAAAGTCCTGGGTCACGACGCCGATGCGCGGCGTCGGTACCGACGCCTGCGGCAGAAATTCATCCCGGCCGGTCATCGCCGCAAGCCCGTGCGCGACGTCACGGACTCCGGCGGCGAACAAACCAACGGTGTCCAGCGTCCACGAATAACACTTCACGCCGACGGTCGGCAGCAAGCGGTAGGACGGCTTGATCGCGGCACAGCCGCAGAACGAGGCCGGCCGGATCACCGAGCCACCGGTCTGCGTGCCCAGCGCCAGCGGGATCATGCCGGCCGCGACCGCCGCCGCCGAACCTGCCGATGATCCACCCGGCGTGTGCGCCGTGTTGCGCGGATTGAGCGTCGCGGTCGGATCTGACGATGCGAACGCCGTCGTCGTGGTCTTGCCGACGATGCTGGCTCCTGCCGCCTTCAGCGCCATCACGACAGCCGCATCCCCGCGCGATCGAAATCCCTTGTAGATCGACGAGCCCATCTCGGTCGGAAAATCAGCGGTATCCATGATGTCCTTGATGCCGACGGCGACGCCGCGCAACGGCCCGGCGTTCTCAGCGCGGATGTTCGGATCATGGCAGACGAAGGCGCCGATCTTGCTCTCCTGCGCGCCGATCGCCTCCAGCGACTGGGCAATCGCGGCATCCGCGGAAAGATCACCCTGCGCGATACGGCGTTGAAGGTCGGCGAGCGAGATCATGGACGTTACTCCTGCGGCGGACCAACGGGTTTTACGGAGCGGACCGGAGCGGGGCAACGCATCGGCGGGCATGGCAGCCGTGAGAACAGGTGTTGATTGCAATCTCCGGTTGGGCAAAGCTGCACCGACATGCACGACCGAACGCCCAGCACGCCCCACCTCACCGATTCCGAGCGGATCGACCGGTTGCGGCTCATTCGCTCCGACAATGTCGGCCCACGCACCTTCGCCTCCCTGCTCCGGCATTTCGGCAGCGCCCGTTCCGCGCTGGAGCGGCTGCCCGATCTGGCGCGGCGTGGCGGCGCATCGGGACCGGGGCGCATCTGCAGCGAGGACGACGCGCGGGGTGAACTCGCGGCTGGCCGAAAGATCGGCGTCGCTCTCGTCGCGCCCGGCGAAGCCGGCTACCCGCCGCGGCTGGCCACGCTGGACGATGCGCCGCCGCTGCTCGGCGTCCGCGGCGCGCCCGAGGTGATGATGCGGCCGATGATTGCGATCGTCGGCTCGCGCAACGCCTCCGGCGCCGGATTGAAATTCGCAGGCCAGATCGCGCGCGACCTCGGCGAAGCCGGCTTTGTCGTTATCTCCGGCTTGGCGCGCGGCATCGACCAGGCCGCGCATCGGGCAACGGTTGCGAGCGGCACGGTTGCGGTGCTGGCCGGTGGCCATGACCGGATCTATCCGCCCGAGCATAAGGACCTGCTGGCCGCATTGCTCGAACATGGCGGCGCGATTTCCGAAATGCCGCTTGGCCATGTGCCCCGCGCCCGCGATTTTCCGCGCCGCAATCGCCTGATCTCCGGCGCGTCGCTCGGCGTCGTCGTGGTCGAAGCCGCCCACCGCTCGGGCTCGCTGATCACGGCGCGGATGGCCGCCGAACAGGGCCGCGAAGTGTTTGCGGTCCCCGGCTCGCCGCTCGATCCCCGCGCCGCCGGCACCAACGATCTGATCAAACAGGGCGCGACGCTCACCACGGAAGCCAGCGACGTCATCAACGCGGTGGCGCCGATCATGGAGCGGCCGGTTGCATTCGGCGCACGCGAGCCAGATGGCGAGCCGCTCGACTTCGACGCTGATACAAGTGAGCGCGCGCGCATCATCGATCTGCTCGGGCCAAGCCCGATCAGCCTCGACGATCTGATCCGGATGTCGGACGCCTCGCCCGCGATCGTCCGGTCCGTGCTGCTTGAGCTCGAACTTGCCGGACGGCTCGAGCGCCACGGCGGCGGGCTGGTGTCGCTGGTTTAAAAGCGCAGTGCCTCTTCGGCAGGGCCGAGACACAAAATCGCGAAAACAACCCCATGCAAAGTAGGATAAGCCACGACTAGCGGTGCTATGATACTTACGCGGCTAGGTTAGCGCTTGTCGTTGCGCGCATCGAAACTGGTGCGCGCGCCCTCGATTTCCGGCAGATGCGCGAACGCCCATTGGCCGAGCGCCTTGACCGGCTCCGCCAACCCGCGGCCAAGATCGGTCAGTTCGTAATCGACCCGCGGCGGTATGGTCGGAAACACCGTGCGCGTGACCAGACCGTCGCGCTCCAGCCCGCGCAGCGTCAGGGTCAGCATCCGCTGCGAGATGCCGCCGATCACGCGCTTGAGTTCGTTGAAGCGCTGCGGCCCGCCGATCAACTGCATGATCACGAACACGCTCCATTTGTCGCCAACCCGGGCCAGCACCGAGGCCACTGCGCGGCAGTCGCCTGACGCATGTGGGTTCGGCGGCAGGGCAGGCACATTGATGTGCTCGGGTCTCATGGATGTGCTCGGGTTTCAAAATTGTGCGTTCTTGCGGGGTTCTAGGACAGTCACTCATATAGCGCCAGTTACAAATCAATACCAAGGGTGACCCAAATGAAACTTCTGCATATCGACTCCAGCGTCCTCGGCCCTCATTCCGTCAGCCGCCAGGTTTCCGCTGCCATCGTGGACCGGCTGCGCCAATCCACCCCCGGCCTCGAGGTCAGCTACCGCGACCTGACCCTGACGCCGCTGGCGCATCTGTCGGGCTCGCACCTCGCGGCCGGCCAGGGCGCCACGCCCGAGGCGTCGCTGCAGCCGGACCTCGCCGCCGGTCAGGCAGTGCTGGAAGAGTTTCTCGCCGCCGATATCGTCGTGCTCGGTGCGCCCATGTACAATTTCACCATTCCGAGCCAGCTCAAGGCCTGGATCGACCGCATCCTGGTCGCTGGCAAGACCTTCAAATACGGCGCACAGGGCGTCGAGGGGCTGGCCGGCAACAAGCGGGTCATCGTCGCGATCTCGCGCGGCGGATTTTACGGCCCCGGCACCCCGGCCGCCGTCGGCGAGCACCTGGAGACCTATTTGCGCTGGGTGTTCGGCTTCATCGGCATCGCCAATCCCGAATTCATCTCCGCCGACGGAATCCAGGTCGGTCCCGAGCATCGCGAAAAAGCCGTCGCCGGCGCGCTGAAAGCCGCGGGAAATCTGAACGCAGCCTGAGTTGATGCGTGAGCGGTTGCCGTCACCAGGCGCGCCACGGCAGCCGCTCCGGTCAGAAGACGCCGTTGATGCGAAGGATGACGACAACCAGGGAGATCAGGAGACCGACACCCGAAAACAGCGCGACTGAAACAAATTGCGCGGTGTCCGAATTTTCGGCCGGGGTCGACGAGATGCCAGTGGTCTTCGGCACGACTGGGCTCACCGGTTCATGGTTGTTTACGAAACGCCTGTCCTCGAAATCTCAAACAGTTACACGCATGGTTCAATGCGCGTTCTGGCTCAGCGCCAATCCGCCGCAGGCAAGAGCCGGCCGGCATCCCGCCGGCCGGCTGCGATATCGCCGGGATATTCGCCTATCCCCGATAGATCGGCGCGCCGCTCGGCGAGGCCGTAGCACCGCCGTCGACGAACAATTCCTGGCCCTGGATATGCGCGGCGTCGTCGGAGGCGAGGAACAGCACCGTCTTCGAAATATGATCGGGTTCGCCGATGCGGCCGAGCGGCGTGGTGGCGCCGATGCGCTTCTCGAACGCCTTCTCGGCTTCGGGCGTCGCCAGTGCCGCGCCCCAGATCGGGGTGCGGATCGCACCCGGCGAGACCACGTTGACGCGGATATTGCGCGGCGACAGTTCGGACGCCATCACCCGCGCCATCGCGCGCACGCCGGCCTTGCTTGCCGCGTAGGCGGAATAGCCGGGGTTGCCGAGCACCGAAATCACCGAGCCGTTCAGGATAATGGAAGCGCCGTCGTTGAGATGCGGCACCGCCGCCTGCACGGTGAAGAACACCGCCGTGATGTTGGTCCGGATCACGCTCTCAAAGGTTTCGAGCGTGGCTGATCCAAGCGGCGTGCCGCCGGCAATGCCGGCATTGGCGAACACGACGTCGAGCTTGCCGAACTTCGCAACCGCTTGCAGAAGCGCGGCTTCGGTCGCGGCGATGTCGGTGGCGTCGGCGACGATCGCGAGCGCGTTCGGCCCGAGTTCCTTGGCGGCCGCCTCCAGCGTCTCCTTGTTGCGTCCGGTGATGGCGACCCGCGCCCCCTCCGCCACGAACAGCTTGGCCGTCGCAAGTCCGATGCCGCTGTTGCCGCCAGTAATGAACGCCGTCTTGTTCGCCAGTCTCACGGGAGCCTCCGATGGTTGCATTATTAAACCAAGTTGCCATCTAGGCCATGTGGTTTTATAATGCAACCACACAAAGCCGTGATCGGCTCCGGAGATGGCCATGGTGAAACGGACGAGCTTCGAGAACGACGATTGCCCGATCGCGCGCTCGCTGGATGCGATCGGCGACTGGTGGTCGCTGCTGATCATCCGCGAGGCGCTGTTCGGCAGCCGCCGCTTCGGCGAATTCCAGAAAAGTCTCGGCCTCGCCAAAAACATCCTCACCGTGCGACTGCGGGCGCTGGTCGATCAAGGCATTCTCAAACTGGCCCCCGCCTCCGACGGCAGCGCCTATCAGGAATACCTTTTGACGCCGAAAGGCCGCGGCGTGTTTCCGATCCTGGTCGCGTTGCGCCAGTGGAGCGAGGAATTCGACGATCGGCCCGAGGAAATCACGACCATCCTGGTCGACAAGGAAAAGGGCCGCCCGGTTCGCAAGCTCGAACTCTATTCGCAAGATGGGCGGCTATTGACCGCGGCAGACACCGCAGTCAAAGCGCGACCCGGTACGAAGCCCGCAACAAAGCTAAAGTCGATTTCGGCCTGAACAGACGCGCCGCCTACGACAGCTTGCGCTTGCTCCGCAGCCGCAGGTGCTCTTGGGCTTCCAGCAGCGCCATCCCGAGCAAATGGCTGAGGACCTCAAGCCGGTGGCGCTCGGCGAGTTTTGTCAATTCGGCAACGGTCTCCGCGATGAAGGCCACGGCCTCGTCGGGGCCGCCCTCCTCACCTGATTCAGCCGCTGGCGATCGCCGATTCCCGCCCGAAGCGGTGCGCTTCCGGCCGCCCCCTGCCTTGCTCAAATAAAATGCACCCAATCCCATACAGTATGGACAAGAAATAACCCCTTTGCGGGCGCAACTCTAGGGCGCATTTCGCAACTTCTTGTATATAAGTTCGGGCGTCCAAGACCCCTTTCTGGCCCCTGCTCATGATCTGTCGATTTGACAGGGGCCGCCTCACCACCCATGTTCGGGTCGAAACGGCGGCCGCGAGTCTCGCGGAACCGGCCTTAATCTTTTCCCGTAAGCTATTGGAATGACATGAATATCGTCATTGTGGAGTCGCCGGCGAAAGCCAAGACGATCAACAAATATTTGGGCGCCTCCTACGAGGTTCTGGCCTCGTTCGGCCATGTTCGCGACCTCCCCGCCAAGAACGGATCGGTCGATCCGGACGCCAATTTTCAGATGATCTGGGAGATCGACCCCAAGGCGGCCGGCCGGCTCAACGACATCGCCAAGGCCCTGAAGGGCGCCGACCGACTGATTCTCGCAACCGACCCTGATCGCGAGGGCGAAGCGATCTCCTGGCACGTGCTCGAAGTCCTGAAAGAGAAACGCGCGATCAAGGATCACAAGATCGAGCGCGTGGTGTTCAACGCCATCACCAAGCAGGCGGTGACCGACGCGATGAAGTCGCCGCGCCAGATCGATGGCGCGCTGGTCGACGCCTATATGGCGCGCCGCGCGCTGGACTATCTGGTCGGCTTCACGCTGTCGCCGGTGTTGTGGCGCAAACTGCCGGGCGCCCGCTCGGCCGGCCGCGTGCAGTCGGTGGCGTTGCGGCTGGTGTGCGACCGCGAACTTGAAATCGAAAAATTCGTGCCCCGCGAATACTGGTCGCTGGTGGCCACATTGACGACGCCGCGCGGCGACACGTTCGAAGCGCGGCTGGTCGGCGCCGACGGCAAGAAGATCCAGCGGCTCGACATCGGCACCGGCGCCGAAGCCGAAGATCTCAAAAAAGCGATCGAGGCCGCCAACTTCACGGTCTCGACCGTCGAAGCCAAGCCCGCCCGCCGCAATCCGCAGGCCCCCTTCACCACCTCGACGCTGCAGCAGGAAGCCAGCCGCAAGCTCGGCTTTGCGCCGGCGCATACGATGCGGATCGCGCAGCGGCTCTATGAAGGCATCGATATCGGCGGCGAGACCACCGGTCTCATCACCTATATGCGTACCGACGGCGTGCAGATCGATGGCTCGGCCATTACCCAGGCGCGCAAGGTGATTGGTGAGGATTACGGCAACGCCTATGTGCCGGAGGCGCCGCGCCAGTATGTCAGCAAGGCCAAGAACGCGCAGGAAGCGCATGAAGCGATCCGCCCAACCGATATGTCGCGCCGTCCGGCCGAAATGCGCCGGCGTCTCGATACCGATCAGGCCAAGCTCTATGAGCTGATCTGGATCCGCACCATCGCGAGCCAGATGGAATCGGCCGAGCTGGAACGCACCACGGTCGACATCGCGGCGAAAGCCGGCTCACGCGTGCTGGACCTGCGCGCCACCGGCCAGGTCGTGAAGTTCGACGGCTTCCTCGCGCTCTATCAGGAAGGCCGCGACGACGACGCCGACGATGAGGACTCGCGCCGCCTCCCCGCGATGAGCGAGGGCGAAGCGCTGAAGCGGCAGGACCTCGCCGTCACCCAGCATTTCACCGAACCGCCGCCACGCTTCTCCGAAGCGTCGCTGGTCAAGCGGATGGAAGAGCTCGGCATCGGCCGTCCCTCGACCTACGCGTCGATCCTCCAGGTCCTCAAGGACCGCGGCTACGTCAAGCTCGACAAGAAGCGGCTGCATGGCGAGGACAAGGGTCGCGTGGTGGTCGCGTTCCTGGAAAACTTCTTCGCGCGCTACGTGGAGTACGACTTCACGGCGGGGCTGGAAGAGCAGCTTGACCGCATCTCCAACAACGAGATTTCCTGGCAGCAGGTGCTGAAGGATTTCTGGACCGGCTTCATCGGCGCGGTCAACGACATCAAGGATTTGCGCGTTGCCGAGGTGCTCGATGCGCTCGACGACATGCTGGGTCCGCACATCTATCCGCCGCGCGCGGATGGCGGCGATGTCAGGCAGTGCCCGACCTGCGGCACCGGCAAGCTCAATCTGAAAGCCGGCAAGTTCGGCGCCTTCGTCGGCTGCTCGAATTATCCGGAATGCCGCTACACTCGGCCGCTCGCGGCCGACAGCGAAGCCAGCGCCGACCGCGTTCTCGGCAAGGACCCCGCAACCGATCTCGACGTCACGGTGAAGGCCGGACGCTTCGGTCCCTACATCCAGCTCGGCGAGCAGAAGGATTATGCCGAGGGCGAAAAGCCGCGGCGCGCCGGCATCCCGAAAAACATGTCGCCCGGCGATATGGAATTGGAACTGGCCCTGAAGCTTCTGTCTTTGCCGCGCGAAATTGGAAAACATCCGGAAACCGGCGAGCCGATCACCGCCGGCATCGGCCGCTTCGGTCCGTTCGTGCGCCACGAAAAGACCTATGCGAGCCTGGAGGCCGGCGACGAGGTGTTCGACATCGGCCTCAATCGCGCCGTGACGCTGATCGCCGAAAAGATACTGAAGGGCCCGAGCGGCCGCCGCTTCGGCGCCGATCCGGGCAAGCCGATCGGCGAGCACCCGAGCCTCGGCGGTGTCGCCGTGAAGAACGGCCGCTACGGCGCCTACGTGACCGCCGGCGGCGTCAACGCCACCATCCCGAGCGACAAGACGCCGGATACGATTACGCTCGCCGAAGCCATTGCACTGATCGACGAACGCGCCGCCAAGGGCGGCGGCAAGCCGAAGCGTGGCGCCAAGAAAGCCGCACCGAAGAAGGCCGCCAAGGCCAAGACGCCCGTTGATCCAGACGCGCCAAAACCCGCCAAGAAGGCCGCGGTGAAGAAGGCTGCGGCGAAGCCGAAATCGGAAGCCGTCAGCAAGGCGCGCGCGCCGGTCGCGTCTGCGGCAAAGACCTCAGCAGCAAAGCCTGCAGCAGCACCCAAAACGCCTGCGAAGAAAAGCGCGGGCAAGGCCCGGGGATAAGTGAAGAGAAAACACGACAATGGCTTTCCGGCCCGGGACGCCATCGTTGCCTTCATCCGTGCGAATCCAGGCAAGATCGGCACCCGCGAGATCGCCCGCGAGTTCGGCCTGAAGAACGCCGACCGCGTCGAGCTGAAGCGAATCCTGCGCGAACTCGCCGACGAAGGCGCGATCGCCAAGCGCGGCCGCAAGGTTCTCGAGCCCGCCGCGTTGCCGCCGACCGTGATGGCCGACATCACCGGCCGCGATACCGACGGCGAACTGCTCGCCACCCCCACCGAATGGGATGAAGAGGAATTCGGCGCGGCGCCGAAGATCCGCATTCATGTTCCGCGTCGTCCGCAACCGGGCACTGCCGCCGGTGTCGGCGACCGCGCGCTGCTGCGCGTCGAGAAGACCAATGAGACCGACGGCACGCCCTATCGCGGGCGCGTCATCAAGATCATCGACCACGCCCGCACCCGCCTGCTCGGTATTTTTCGGAAGCTGCCCGATGGCGGCGGAAGAATGGTGCCGGTCGACAAGAAGCAGGCCGGGCGCGAATTGAACATCGCAAGCTCCGACACCGGCGGCGCCGAGGATGGTGACCTCATCAGCGTCGATCTGGTGCGCACGCGCGGCTACGGGCTGGCGTCGGGCAAGGTAAAGGAGCGGCTCGGTTCGCTCGCGACCGAGAAGGCGGTCAGCCTGATCGCGATCCACGCCCACGACATTCCGCAAGCCTTCACACCATCAGCGTTGCGCGAAGCCGAGGACGCAAAGCCGGCGATACTCAACGGCCGCGAGGACTGGCGCGAGCTGCCGCTCGTGACCATCGATCCCCCCGACGCCAAGGACCATGACGACGCGGTTCATGCCGCCCCCGACGACGATCCGAACAACAAGGGCGGCTATATCGTCCATGTCGCGATCGCCGATGTCGCGTTCTACGTGCGCCCGGGCTCGGCGCTCGATCGCGACGCGCTGACGCGCGGCAATTCGGTGTATTTCCCGGACCGCGTGGTGCCGATGCTGCCCGAGCGCATCTCCAACGATCTGTGCTCACTGGTGCCGGGCGAGCCGCGCGGCGCGCTCGCGGTGCGGATGGTGATCGGCCCTGACGGCCGCAAACGCTCGCACAGTTTTCATCGGGTGCTGATGCGTTCCGCCGCCAAGTTGAACTATGCGCAGGCGCAGGCCGCAATCGACGGCCGGCCCGACGACACCACCGGCCCCCTGCTCGAGCCGATCCTCAAACCGCTCTATGCGGCCTATGCACTGGTAAAGCTGGCGCGCGACGAGCGCGATCCGCTGGATCTCGATTTGCCGGAGCGCAAGATCCTGCTGAAGCCCGACGGCACCGTCGATCGCGTCATCGTGCCGGAGCGGCTCGATGCGCACCGGCTGATCGAAGAGTTCATGATCCTCGCCAACGTCGCCGCCGCCGAAATGCTGGAGAAGAAGGCGCTGCCGCTGATCTACCGCGTGCACGACGAGCCGAGCCAGGAGAAGGTCCACAACCTCCAGGAATTCTTAAAAACGCTCGATCTGCCGTTTGCGAAAGCCGGTGCGTTGCGCCCCGCCCTGTTCAATCGCGTGCTGGGCCAGGTCCGCGGCGAGGACTATGAGCCGCTGGTCAATGAAGTGGTGCTGCGCTCGCAGGCGCAGGCGGAGTATTCTGCGGAGAATTACGGCCATTTCGGCCTCAACCTGCGGCGCTATGCGCATTTCACTTCGCCGATCAGGCGATACGCCGATCTGATCGTACATCGCGCGCTGATCCGCGCGCTCGGCCTCGGCGAAGGCGCGCTGCCGGACACCGAAACGCTGGAAACGCTGAGCGAAGTCGCCGCACAGATATCCGTCACTGAGCGCCGCGCCATGAAGGCCGAACGCGAGACCGCCGACCGGCTGATCGCGCATTTCCTCGCCGACCGCATCGGTGCGACGTTCCAGGGCCGCATTTCCGGCGTCACCCGCGCCGGACTGTTCGTAAAACTCTCCGATACCGGCGCCGACGGGCTGATCCCGATCCGCACACTGGGAACCGAATATTTCAACTATGACGAGACCCGCCATGCGCTCGTCGGCTCACGCAGCGGTGCCATGCACCGGCTGGGGGACGTTGTCGACGTACGTCTGGTAGAAGCAGCACCAGTAGCTGGCGCGTTGCGGTTCGAGTTACTATCTGAAGGCAAGGTCATTCCGCGCGGCAGAAAACAGGGCGGCCGGCGCGAAGGTTCGAAGGCCCCGGTCACGTCATCGAAGACGCGTCCGGGCCGTAGCCCGCATCCGAAGGATCGCAAGGGCAAAGCCACGCCCGGCAAATCGAAGAGAGGCAAGTCATGGAAACGGTGAGCCCCGCGACGACAGTCTGGACCAGGGAATCCGTGAAGGGCGAAAAGCGTGATCTCTGGACCGCGATGAAGCGCGGCTTCATGTGCCGTTGCCCGCGTTGCGGCGAAGGCAAGCTGTTTCGGGCGTTCCTGAAGGTCGACGACCACTGCAAGACCTGCGGGCTCGATTACACGCCGCACCGCGCCGATGATTTGCCGGCCTATCTCGTGATCGTCATCGTCGGCCACATCGTGATACCGGTCGTGCTGTGGGTGGAAACCAATTATTCACCGGCGATCTGGCTGCAAATGGCGATCTACCTGCCCTTCACCTTCCTCTCGTCGCTGTTGCTGCTGCAACCGGTCAAGGGCGCCGTGGTCGGCTTCCAATGGGCGCTGCGCATGCATGGCTTTGACGAAAATGCCCCTAGCGACATTCCTCCCGTCTAGCGTCTTTTTTTGACGCGTTTTCTTCACGCGAACCGGTATCCACTTCGCTCGAAAACGCTATGCCTAAACCAAAAACAACAAGAGACTGAACGGGGATGGAATGACCGAAGCAGCGCCTGCAATCGTCGAAGGAAAAGAAGCCGACCACCATCCCTATTTCCGACCGAAGGATGCCGCGACGCTGATCCTGATCGACCGGAGCGGCGACAAGCCGAAAGTGCT
Source organism: Bradyrhizobium sp. AUGA SZCCT0431 (assembly GCF_018131065.1). Classification (NCBI taxonomy): domain Bacteria; kingdom Pseudomonadati; phylum Pseudomonadota; class Alphaproteobacteria; order Hyphomicrobiales; family Nitrobacteraceae; genus Bradyrhizobium; species Bradyrhizobium sp. AUGA SZCCT0431. Next base: position 33,586 of record NZ_JAFCLR010000032.1, read on the forward strand.
GGTCGGCAAGCGCCACGACAATGTCGTGTTCATGCCCGGCAAATATGTTTTCCCGGGCGGCCGCGTCGATAAATTGGACAATCGCGTTCCCGTCGCCGCCCCCATCACCAGCGAACTCGAAGCCAATCTGCTGAAGGGCAGCCCCAAGATCGCGCCGTCGCGCGCGCGGGCGCTTGCGGTGGCTGCGATCCGCGAGGCCTGCGAGGAGACCGGGCTTTGCCTCGGCCGCAAGGTTGAAAAACCCGTAAAACTCGAAGGCGCCTGGCAGCCGTTCTCGGAAGCCGGCCTGCTGCCCGATCCATCCAGCCTGTTCCTGATCGCACGCGCGATCACCCCGCCCGGCCGCGTCCGCCGTTTCGACACCCGCTTCTTCACCGCTGACGCTTCCGCCATCGCCCACAAGGTCGAGGGCGTGATCCACGCCGATGCCGAACTGGTGGAATTGGTCTGGGTCGAGATCGGCTCAAAACCGCTCGCCGACGCGCACGCCATGACCAAGAACGTGCTCGCCGAACTCGACCGCCGCCTCGCGACGGGGCCGCTGCGCCACGACGCGCCGGTGCCGTTCTTCCATTTCTACGGCGGCAAGATGCAGAAGGACGTGCTGGGGGCGTGATCCCTCGCTCCCTCCCCGTCATTGCGAGGAGCGAAGCAATCCATCTTTCCCCGTGCCGAGGCGTGGATTGCTTCGCTGCGCTCGCAATGACGGTATTGGCGACGTCGAATTGTTCTCCACCGATCCCTAAAATTGCAAAATTCTTCTCGATGCCAGCTGATGGCGTTGCCTTGACTGGCTTCCTATCTGTTCCCCGACAATAACCAGACGGAAACGGGGCGATGGCACAGCGGCAACTCAAGCTCGGCGCATTCATGCGGCCGGTCTCTATCCATACCGGCGCGTGGCGCTATCCCGGGGCCTGGCCGGACGCCAATTTCAATTTCCCGCATATCAAGAAACTGATCCAGAAACTCGAAGCCGGCAAATTCGACGCCTTCTTCATGGCCGACCATCTGGCCGTGCTGAACATGCCGGTCAATGCGCTCAAGCGCAGCCACACCGTGACCTCGTTCGAACCGTTCACGCTGCTGTCGGCGCTGGCCGGCGCCACCGAACATATCGGCCTGATCGCGACCGGTTCGACCACGTTCGACGAGCCCTATCATGTCGCGCGCCGTTTCGCTTCGCTCGATCACATCAGCAACGGGCGTGCGGGGTGGAATATCGTCACCACCTCCAATCCGGACGCCGCGCTGAATTTCGGGCTCGACGATCACATGGAGCATGCCGAACGCTACAAGCGCGCGCGCGAATTCTATGACGTGGTCACCGGCCTGTGGGATTCCTTTGCCGACGACGCCTTCGTGCGCGACGTCGAATCCGGGCTCTATTTCGATCCCGCCAAAATGCACGTGCTCAACCACAAGGGAAAATATCTGAGCGTGCGCGGTCCCCTCAACATCGCGCGTCCCGTGCAGGGCTGGCCGCTGATCGTGCAGGCCGGTGCCTCCGACGACGGCCGGCAGCTGGCCGCAGAGACCGCGGAAGCCGTGTTCACCGGCGGCGGCTCTCTCGCCGATGCCCAAAAACTCTACGCCGACATCAAGGGCCGGATGGAAAAGATCGGCCGTAACCCCGAGCATCTCGTCATCCTGCCCGGCGCGTTTGTCGTGGTCGGCGACAGCGTCGATGAGGCAAAAGAGAAACGCGCAAAGCTCGACAGCATGGTGCATTACGACAGCGCCATCGCTTCGCTGTCGGTTCAGCTCGGCACCGACGCCTCCGGTTTCGATCCCGACGGACAATTGCCTGACATCCCCGAGACCAATGCCAGCAAGAGCGGCCGCCAGCGTCTGGTCGATGTCGCCGCGCGCGACAAGCTGACCGTGCGCCAACTCGCCCAGCGCGTCGGCGGCTACGGCGGGCTCTCCTTCGTCGGCACGCCGGTGACGATCGCCGACCAAATGGAGGAGTGGCTGACCAGCCGCGGCAGCGACGGTTTCAACATCATGTTCCCGTTCCTGCCCGCCGGCCTCGACGATTTCGTCGACAAGGTGGTGCCGGAACTGCAAAAGCGCGGGATTTTCCGCAAGGAGTATGAAGGCCGGACCCTGCGGGAGAATTTGGGGCTGCCGAGGCCGAAAAACCGGTTCTTTGAGGGTTAATTACCCGGTTTCATGCAGGTTTCCAGCCTAGAAACCTTGACTTTGGGCGATCAGAAGCTAGGTTGCCCGGCAAATGCGGGCCGATTTGGCCGGCACCCGATTTTCACACATCAAGGGTTCTGAACAATGGCCAAAGCGGTCACCATCAAGGTCAAGCTCGTTTCCACCGCGGACACCGGCTTCTATTACGTCGCCAAGAAGAATTCGCGCACCATGACCGACAAGCTGGTTAAGAAGAAGTACGACCCGGTCGCGCGCAAGCACGTCGAGTTCAAGGAATCGAAGATCAAGTAACGTCGCAAGCCATTGCAGACGGATTTGAACGGGGCCCTTCGGGCCCCGTTTTGATTCTACATCTGATCGATTACGCCGTTTGCATCTGCGGCGGCCGGCTCGGCCTGATCAGCGCGAACGCGACCTGGATGATTCCGCCGGCCAGGCCCAGCGCGACGCCGATCCGCCAGGCCATGGTGTAGGAGCCGAGCTGGTCGTAGATCAGCCCTCCCCCATAAGCGCCGAGGAACGAGCCGATCTGGTGGCTCATGAAGGCGAGACCCTGAATCATCGCCTGCCATTTCAGGCCGAACATTTCGGCGACGGCGCCCGCGACCAGCGGGCCGACGCCCATCCAGAGGAATCCCATGATCGCGCCGAACAACAGCGTAGTCGCCGGCGTTGCCGGCAGCATGAAGTACCAGGCGAGCGCGATCGAACGGAAGATGTAGATGCCGCCGAGCAGTGCCAGCTTGTTCCAGCGCTGGCCGGCCCAGCCGAAGAACAGGCTGCCCAGCACGTTGAAGCCGCCGATCATGCCGAGCGTCTGCGCGCTCAACATCGGATCGAGGCCGCAGATCAAAAGATAGGACGGCAGATGCGTGGTGAGAAACACGAGCTGCATGCCGCAGACGAAATAGGCGCAGGTCATCACCACGAACGAGGCGTTGCCGAACGCGATCTTTGCGGCGGTTGAGGCCGAAGCGTCGCCGATGTCGTCGGCGGCCTTGGGCGGCAGCGGGATTTTGTCGGCCCTGCCCGCGTACCAGGCCGCCGGCAGCATGAACAGCGACAGGATCACAAAGCCGGCGACGCCGGCGCGCCAGCCAAACCCCTCATTCAACATCTGCCCGATCGGCGCCGACACCAATGCGCCGAGCGATCCCGCCGCCGAGACCATGCCCATTACGGTGCTGCGCACGGTGGCCGGCACCGCGCGCGCCGCCACCGACATCGCAATCGCATTGGCCGTGCAGGCCAGCGAGAAACCGATCAACACACCCGCGCCGATCAGGATCGGGATCATCCCCTGCGCGGTCGCCATCAGGGCAAGGCCCACGATGTACAGCAGCGAGCCCACGATCATGATCGGGCGGAAGCCGTAGCGCACCGTCAAGGCGCCGGCGACCGGCTGCAGGAATCCCCAGGCGAGGTTTTGCACGGCCAGGGCCAAGGTGAAATCCGACACCGAAATGCCGATGTCCTTCGTCAGCGGCTGCATGAAAATACCAAAACTCTGCCGCAGGCCCATGCTCAGGGTCAGCATCACCGAGGCGCCGATCAGGATGGGGAGTGTTGGACGCAGGATTTGCAGCAGGGTCATTGTTTTTATTCTCCCTAGCGGCCGCGATGCGAAAGCCGCGTCCTGCGTTTGCGGTCTGATTTATATTACACAGACCTGTGTAATAGGGCTATAAGGGGCGTCTACTGTCAAGGTTGAAGGATACCGCGCGCACGCATGGCACCCCTGCCCGCCAAACCGGCGATGAAGGACCGGATTCTCGAAACCGCGGATAGGCTGTTCTATCTGCAGGGGATTCGTGCGGTCGGCGTCGATACCATCGCGGCCGAAATCGGCATCAGCAAGCGCACGCTATACAACCACTTCCCCTCCAAGGATGCGTTGATATCGGCCTATCTGGCACGCCGCTTCGTGCAGCCTCGGCCGTCAGACAAGTCACCCGTCGATCAGATTCTCGACACCTTCGATGCGCTGGAGCGGCGCTTTGCAGCCAGGGATTTTCGCGGTTGCCCGTTCGTCAACGCGGTGGCCGAACTCGGCGGCGAGGATAAATCCGTCCGCAAGATCGCAATCGCATTCAAGGAAAGCCGCCGTCTGTGGTTTCGCGATCTGCTGGTGCAGCTCGGCGCCGCCGACCCGGAAGGCCTTGCGACGCAGCTAGCGTTGCTGGTCGACGGCTCGATCGCGCAGGATCTGGTGCGCAACGATCCGGCGATGGCGCGCGCGGCGAAGGCAGCCGCAACGGTACTGCTGGCGAATGCGGGAGTGCAGGTCGGTGGCGCCGCGCAAAAGCCGCAAGTCAAAACACGTTGAGATCATCACTCTCCATCGTCGTCCCTGCGACCCGTCTCCGCCAAGGCTTCGCCGAGGTTGAGATATGAGGCCTGCCGAAGCTTTAGCGAAGGCGGTACGCAGGGACCCATACGCCGTGGCCTTTCAATAAGGCGATGTGGTAGCTACCCTGTGCTGCAAGCAGCGCCGGTGGTTATGGGTCCCTGCGTTCGCAGGGACGACAAAGAAGAAAAAATGCAAAAAGGGAAACACCATGGAAGACTTGACGGTGACCGCCAAGGGTTACGACTTCAAACCGGCCCACGCGGCCATGCAGCGCTATATCGACGGCAATCTGCTGTCCGGCATCTCCTGGGCGGTGATGGTCGGCCGCGATCTGGTGGATGTCAACTGCGTCGGCTGGGCCGACAAGGAAGCGCAGACGCCGCTACGGCCCGACCATATTTTCCGGATTTTTTCCAACACCAAGCTGATCACTTCCTGCGCCGCATTGTTGCTGTTCGAGGAAGGTAAATTCCGGCTCGATGATCCGATCGAAAAATTTATTCCGCAGCTTGGAAATCGAAAAATATTGCGCCCTGGCGCAACCTCGCTCGATGACACGGAGCCGGCGAAGGGATCGATCACCATCCGGCAACTGCTCAGCCACAGCTCCGGCCTGAGCTACGGCTTCTTCGATCCCGGCACCACGATCTTCAAGGCGCTCAACGAGCGCGGCGTCCACAATCCCATGACGACGCTGGCCCAGATGGTCGATGTGCTGGCGGACCTGCCGTTGATCTATCACCCGGGGACGTCCTGGGAATACTCGCTTGCCATCGACGTGGTGGCACGGCTGGTGGAAGTCATCAGCGGCCAAAGCTTCGACAGGTTCATCCAGGCGCGCATTCTCGATCCGCTCGGCATGGTCGATACGGGCTTTGTCGTGCCGGAAAAGGATCATGGAAGGCTGGTCGCGTACTACGCCGGCGCAGATATGATGGAGCCGATGAAGCCGGGCCTCACCCGCACCGATAACGCGCCCTTCCCCGGCGCCTATCTGCGGCCCATTGCGAGGCTCAATGGCGGCGGCGGCCTGGTCTCAACGATGCCCGACATGGTCGCGTTGATCCGAAGCCTGCTGCCTGGCGACCGAACGCTGCTCAAGCCGGAGACCATTGCGCAGATGATGACCAACCAGCTGCCGGACGGCCAGTGGATCCGCTTCGCCCTGATGGGCGAACAGGTCGGCAAGGCGCACACGCTGGCCGGTGGCCTGATCGTAAACCCGACGCCGTTCGACCATCCCGATGCTTCGGGCGAGCTTTATTGGGGCGGCGTCGCCGGCACGCAATGGTGGATTTCGCCGCGACATAATTTGGCCGGCGTGATGATGGCGCAGCGGCAGATGGCCTTCGTCCACCCGTTCTCGTTCGAATTCAAACGGCTGGCGTATGACGCGGTGAAGCGCGGGCGGTAGCAAGACTGCGACCAATACAAATGCTGTCATCACCCCGCGCATGCGGGTGATCCAGTATTTCAGAGACGTTAGCGATTGAATCGAGAAGCCGCGGCGTACTGGATCACCCGCATGCGCGGGTGATGACACCGAGCTAAGTGGAACGCCAACGCTTACGCCGCCGCCGAAACCACCACACGGTTGCGTCCATCGTGTTTGGCGCGGTACAGCGCCGTGTCGGCGCGCTTCAGCACGTCGGCGACCGGCTCACCCTTGCGCTCCAGCGTCGATAGCCCGATCGAGACCGTGACCTCGATGCGCTTGGTGCCCTTGGCGATGGCGAAAGTCTCGCTCACGATCGAACGGCGGAGCCGCTCCGCCACCATGCCTGCCACATGCAGGTCGGTTTCCGGCATCACGATGACGAACTCCTCGCCGCCATAGCGGCAGGCGAGATCGATGCCGCGGATCGACTTGCGGATGCGCACCGCGAATTCGCGCAGCACGTCGTCGCCGCCGTCATGGCCGTAATTGTCGTTGATGGCCTTGAAGAAATCGATGTCGAGGATCATCAGCGCCAGCGGCTTGCCGCGGCTCGAGGCCTGCTCGGCAAGCGTCGCCAGATGGCTCTCCATGTAGCGGCGGTTATGCAAGCCGGTCAGCGCGTCGGTGATCGCCATTTCGATCGAGTTCTGCACGTTGTCGCGCAGATGATCGGTATAGCGGCGCCTGCGGATCTGGGTGCGCGCGCGCGCCAAAAGTTCGTTCTTGTCGACCGGGCGCAGCAGATAGTCGTTGACGCCGATCTCGAGCCCGCGGAGCAGCCGCGCATTGTTGTCGGCATCAGAGATCGCCAGTATCGGCACCTGACGGGTCCGCTCCAGCGAGCGCGCCTGGCTGCACAGCCGCAAGCCGTCGTAGTTTTCGAGGCTGAGCGAGACGATCAGCAGATCGTAATTGCCTTCGGCGGCATGAAACAGCGCTTCGGCCGGATTGGCCTCGACATCGACGGTGTGCTCGGCGGAAAGCAGCGGCGCCAGCCGCTCGTAGGATGACGGGCGGTCGTCGACCAGCAGGATGCGCCCGCCAACGCCTTTGTCGGCCACGGCGGTGCGCTCGGGCGCTTCCATGCCGATTTCCAGCGAGGTGATGGCGCGCATGCGCAGTTCATCGGTCATCATCTTCAGCCGCGTCAGCGAGCGCACGCGCGCGATCAGCACGACGTCGGACACCGGCTTGGTCAGGAAATCGTCGGCGCCGGCCTCAAGGCCCCGCACGCGGTCGGACGGGCTGTCGAGCGCGGTGATGATCACCACCGGAATGAAATGCGTGGCCGGGTTGGACTTCAGCCGGCGGCAGACCTCAAAACCGTCCATGTCGGGCATCATGACGTCGAGCAGGATGATGTCGCATTCGGCGCGCGAACAGACATCCAGCGCCTCGGCGCCGTTGGTGGCGGTCAGCACATCGAAATACTCGGCCGACAGACGGGCTTCCAACAGCTTGACGTTGGCGGGAACATCATCGACGACCAGGATACGCGCAGACATCGAAACTCACTCCCACTACCCAATAAAACGCCGTACTGTCTCAATAAACTTGCCGACCGAAATTGGTTTGGACAAATACGCCTCGCAGCCGCCTTCGCGGATGCGTTCCTCGTCGCCCTTCATGGCGAATGCCGTCACCGCGACCACCGGTATCGCGCGCAGTTCCGGATCGTCCTTGATCCAGCGCGTCACCTCGAGACCCGACACCTGCGGCAGCTGAATATCCATCAGGATCAGATCGGGGCGCAGCTTACGAACGAGATCCAGTGCCTCGAAGCCATTGCTGGTGCCGGAGGTCTGATAGCCATGCGCTTCCAACAGGTCGCGAAAGAGCTTCATGTTGAGCTCGTTGTCCTCCACGATCAGGACGGTTTTGGCCATCCCGTCCCTCCCTTATCCCAGGATACAGGCCCGGCCTTTGGGTGCTTCCGCACCGCCTTTCCGGGCTTGTCGAAAAGTGAAATCAAACTAGCGCCAGATTCGCTCTAACCCGTTAAATCCAGGTGCCATCTTTTCGCGAAGCGGTTTCACTTGCTTGAACACATTCCGCAGACTCGGGCATGATGGCCGTCAAACTAGAGACCATAAGTTAACGGAAAGGCAAACCCATCTGTTGAAAAAGCCTGTTCACAACCCCCGGGAAGTAGCTGAAATCGTTGCGGTTCAGGCGCTGTCCTTCATTGCGTCCGATCCGGAGCGGCTGGGCCTGTTTCTGGCCGAGAGCGGAATCGGCCCGGAGACGCTCCGGACGGCCGCCGCCGACCCGCAATTTCTGGCCAGCGTGCTGGATTTCGTGATGCGCGATGACGCAACCGTGAAGGCGTTTGCCGCCGCCTCCGAGCTCCATCCGACCAACATCGCCGCCGCCCGTCAGGTGCTGGGCGACCCGCATTGGGAGCGCGACGTGCCGTGAGCGCACTGGCGCAGGCACCAGTGCGGCGAATTTGAAGTTCCTACCAGACTCGCGGTAACCTCTTCGTAGGAACTTCAAATTCATCAGCCGCACTGGCAAAAATAATGTTGCTGGTGCTCCTTATCATTCCGCAGTTCGCATAGGTGGTGCGGCAAATGCGTGCGAACTGCGGAATGGGAGCACCAGTCGGTCCGCACTGTTTTTGCCGGGATTGCCTCGGCGACCTCGACATCAAGGCCAGGCGATGCGGCGAATGCGGCTCCCCTCGCCTGGTTCGCCACCCTTCGTTGCCGGCGCTGGCGATGGCGCATATCGATTGTGACGCGTTCTACGCGACGGTGGAGAAGCGCGACAACCCGGAACTTGCCGACAAGCCGGTCATCATCGGCGGCGGCAAGCGCGGCGTGGTGTCGGCCGCCTGCTACATCTCGCGGACGTTTGGCGTGCGCTCGGCGATGCCGATGTTCAAGGCGCTGGCGCTCTGTCCCGCGGCGACAGTGATTCGGCCGGACATGGCCAAATATGTCCGGGTCGGCCGCGAGGTGCGCCACGCCATGCAGACGCTGACGCCGCTGGTCGAGCCGCTGTCGATCGACGAGGCGTTTCTCGACCTTTCCGGCACCCAGCGCGTCCACGGCATGATCCCGGCCAAGGTGCTGGCGCGCTTTGCCCGTGACGTCGAGCGCGACATCGGCATCACGGTCTCCGTCGGCCTGTCCTGCAACAAGTTCCTCGCCAAGATCGCCTCCGATCTCGACAAGCCGCGCGGCTTTGCCGCCCTCGACCAGGCCGAAGCCCGCGAGATGCTGGCGGACAAGCCGGTCGGCTTCATATATGGCGTCGGCCCCGCGACCCAGGAAAAGCTGCTGCAGCGCGGCTTTCGCACCATCGCGGACCTGCAGCGCGCCGACGAGGTCGATCTGATGAAGCAGTTCGCCAGCGAAGGCCGAAGGCTGTGGCGGCTGGCGCGCGGCATCGACGACCGCCTGGTGGTACCCGATCGCGGCGCCAAGACCATTTCGAACGAGACCACCTTCGATAATGACATCCGCGATTTCGCGACGCTGGAGCGGACGCTGTGGCGGCTGTCGGAGAAGGTGTCGTCGCGCCTCAAAAGCAGCAACCTTTCCGGATTGACCATCACGCTGAAATTGAAGACCGCCGATTTCAGGCAGCGCACCCGCTCGCAATCGATCCAGGCGCCGACGCAACTGGCGGCAAAGATCTTTGCGGTGTCCCGCGAATTGCTGGCGAAGGAGATCGACGGCACCGCCTTTCGCCTGATGGGTACCGGCGTCAGCGCGCTGCGCGCAGGCTCGCAGGCCGACGACACCGACATGCTGGATCGCCGCTCGGCCCATGCGGAGCGCGCGATGGATGATCTGCGCAAGAAGTTCGGCAATTCCGCGGTAATCAAGGGCATTGCGTATAGGGGGCCGGAAAAAGACGAGCCCGAGTGACCCCCATCCCACGAAAAAATTACTCAATTGTCCGGTCTGGAACCCGCAAGGCATAATTAGATTTCTATCAAGTCTCCAACCTGTGGGGGCTCATAAGTCCGGATACTTTCGACGACCCCTACGCAAAAAGGAGCGGAAGATGGCCTCTTTAAAGCGGGAGTTGCATCGGCAGGTCAAAGGCCCGGAAATCACGGAACTGGATTTCTGGAACCTGGTCTTCGACACTGACACCAAGCGCTTGTACGTCGAACATGAGTGGACCTACCTGGATTCGCGTATCCGCGGGACGGCGGACTATCGAACGGACGTCATGGATATCGCGGCGTATCTGACGCAGGGCGGTCAAACCGCGGGCCATCGTGAACTCTGGCGGTTGCTGCGAGGGATCTTCAAGGAACAGTTCGATCCCGAGGAGTATGACCGCGAGGCACCCCTTTCGGGGCCAGCGCCCGCTCAGGAGGTCGAGCAGAAGACACGAAGTCATCCTTGACGCAGATCATGACGAGGGCTTCGTCACCCGCGCCGGCGCATTTCCGGGCATGGCGCGTTCGTTGCGTAATATAAAGACGGCGAATGGTTCAAAGGTGGAAATGACGCGAAGGCCAAGCCAAGCCTCGGCTTGACGGATGGTCGAACTGCGCAGCGGCCGTCAGAGCATCTTGCCGACAACCTTGGTCATGTCCGCCGCCGAGAAGGCACGCAACGACTCGGTGCGAACATTGCCCAGGGCGCCAAGACTCAGGCTAAGCGTCATCGCGGAAAACTCGTCCGGCGCCTCGAGGACTGTCACAACATCATATCGTCCCTGCGTCCAGAACAGCTCCTTTACGGTGACCCCGAAGGTCGCGGCCAATTTCTCGAAAGCCTCTGCCCGCTTCAGTGAGTCCTTGGCGGCGCGGATTCCCTGGTCGGTGAAGTTGCCAAGCACGACATAGGTTGCCATCGTGGCTCTCCCTTGTTGGCGGATTCAGCCGAGCTTTCTAACCGATTGTTCGGCTGCATCGATAGATCAGCGCTCCGCTGTTGACCCGTCGGGCGGCATCACGCGATTTGCTTGTTGCCGGCAATGATCCAGCTGGCGTTGTTGCCCAAGTCACGTTGCCTAAGTCACGTTGCCTAAGTCACGTTGCTTCGTTCCGCCGCGCGGCCAGATGGCCGAGCAAGTCCATCGGCAGCGGAAAGACCACGGTCGATGATCGCTCACCGGCAATGTCGTGCAGCGCCGCAAAATAGCGCAACTGCATCGCCTGTGGCTCCCGCGCGAGCGTTCGGCCGGCCTCGACGAGTTTCTCGGCGGCTTGCTGCTCGCCCATCGCATTGATCACTTTGGCGCGCCGCAACCGCTCCGCCTCGGCCTGCTTGGCAATCGCGCGCACCATGGTTTCATTGAGATCGATGTCCTTGATCTCGACGGTGGTGACCTTGATGCCCCAGACGTCGGTTTGCTGATCGAGTATCTCCTGGACATCGGCATTGAGTCGGTCCCGTTCGGCGAGCATCTCGTCCAGTTCGTGCTTGCCGAGCACCGAGCGCAGCGTGGTCTGCGCAAGCTGGCTGGTCGCGGCCATGAAATCGCCGACCTTGATGATCGCGCGCTCGGGATCGATGATGCGAAAGTAAAGAACGGCATTGACCTTGACCGAAACGTTGTCGCGCGAAATCACGTCCTGAGGCGGTACGACCTGTACCATCACCCTGAGATCGACCTTCACCATCTGCTGCACGACCGGGATCAGGATGATCAATCCCGGGCCCTTCACACCAGTGAAGCGGCCGAGCGTGAACACGACGCCGCGCTCGTATTCGCGCAGGATGCGAATGGCCGAGAACAGAAACATGATCGCGACCACCGCGAGTATCCCATAGGTCAAATAATCAAGCATCATGACGTACCTCCCTGGCGGGCGGTCAGCACCGGCGGGCGCCGTACCACCAGCGTCAAATCGACGACGTTGGCCACCTCGACCACCTCTCCGGGCTTGAAGGGTTCGGTGCCGCGCGCCTGCCAGCGCTCACCCTGGGTGATGACGTGGCCTTTGCTCTCGGACCAGTCGAGGATTTCGGCGGAAAGGCCGCGCATGGCTTGCGCGCCGAGCCGTACGGGGCCTTTTCGGGCACGTCGAAGCGAACCGAGAACAACCAGGATCAGGCCGATGAAGATCGTCGCTGCGACGCCGATTACCGACCATGACAGCCGGAATCCGGGCTCTTCGAACTCGAACAGCATCACTGCTCCGAGCACGAATGCGATGATCCCGCCGAGACCGAGAACCACAGTCGGGTTGAAGGCTTCGATGACCAGAAGCGTAATCCCTAACAGGATCAGGCCGAGGCCCGCATAGTTGATGGGCAGCATATTGAGCGCATAAAGGCCCAACAGCAGACAGATCGTTCCGATCACCCCGGGCGCGACTGCGCCGGGTGAGGAAAGCTCGAAAATCAGACCGTAGATGCCGACCAGCATGAGAATGAAGGCGACGTTGGGATTGGTGATCACCCCCAGAAATCTTGAGATCCATCCGGGATCGATCGCTTCACGCCCGGCATCCCTGGTCGCCAACTGTCGTGTCTCGCCACCCGCAACCTCGACCGTGCGACCATTGATCTGCCTGAGCAAGTCGGTTTGGTCGCGCGCGATGAGGTCGATGACATTCGCCTGCAATGCGGCATTGGCGGACAGGCTGGCGGCCTCCCGCACCGCCTTCTCCGCCCAGTCGGCATTGCGGCCGCGCATCTCGGCAAGACTGCGGATCAAGGCAACAGCGTCGTTCGTCGCCTTCGCCGCCATGGCATCCTTCGTCTTCGGCTGCTGGTCGCCGCCCTCCTTCTTGTCCTTATCGCTCTTGTCAGGGGTAGCGTCCGGCAGACCCGGCAGCGGGCCGCCGATCTGCACCGGCGTCGCCGCTCCGAGATTGGTGCCCGGAGCCATCGCCGCGATATGCGTGGCGTAGAGGATATAGGTCCCGGCGCTGGCCGCATGGGCTCCGGAAGGCGCAACGTAACCGACGACCGGAACGCGCGACGCCAGCACGTCTGCGACAATCTCGCGCATGCTGGTTGAGAGACCGCCCGGTGTATTGATGCGCAGAACGACGACCTCGGCATGTCGTTCGCCTGCCTTGGTCAGAGCATCCTTCACATAACGCGCCGTTGCTGGCCCGATCGCTCCGTCGACCGAGACGGTCAGCGCAAGCCTGCCGTTGTTCTCCCCCGCTGAGGCGACAAGGGGCGAGACAACCAGAGCTACGGCTGCAGCGGCCGCAACAAGAGTCGTGTGTACGGTTTGCACAGCAAGGACTCCTTATCGAGATGATATGGGGGTGTCCTCGTCCAATCTCAATATACCCGGGGCGCGAGTCATGTGGACGCCCCTGCACGCAGCCGTCCTACCAAACCCGCTCGAGATCCGATTTGAGTGCTACCAGGAAGCGAGCGGCTTCGCCGCCTGTCACGACGCGATGGTCGAAGGTAAGCGACAGCGGCAGTACGCGCCTCACCGCTGGCTGGCCCAAATGCGCGACCACCCTTTGGGCAATCCGGCCGGCGCCGATGATCGCCACTTGCGGCGGTACGACGATCAGGTTGGCGAACCGGCCTCCGATCATGCCAAAGTTCGACAGCGTAATGGTCGCGCCGCGCAGTTCGCCAGGAGGTATTGAGCGCGCTACTGCGTCAGCTCGCATCCGGTCGAGCCCGGCTCGCAAATCCGATGCGTCCCGCTCTGCGACATTGCGCAAGACTGGAACGATCAACCCGCCCCCGGTATCAACGGCGATGCCGAGGTCGACGCGCTCGATCAGACGCCGTTCTCCCGCGCCGGCATTGTACCAGGCATTGAGCGCAGGCTCCGCCTTGCAGGCGGCAGCGATCGCGCGCACCAGGCGGATGGTCGCGTCCTCGCCCTTTCGCCAATCGTCGATATCGGCGTCATCGGTGACGCTGGCAGGGACGATCTCGGCATGAGCTGCCGTCATGCGTTGGGCCATCGCGCGCCGCAAACCGCGCAGGGGCTCGGCGGGCCCGGTATGGGACAAGGTCTTGGCAGCTCGTTCCACATCCGCACGCGTGATGAAGCCGCCGGGTCCGGTGGCTTCGACAAGCTCGATATCGACGTCGAGCTTGCGCGCGAGCGCACGCACCGCCGGAAACACCTGGGCTTTCTGTACAGCGGCTGGCCCGGAAGGTGCCGCTGCCGCCGGCGGCTCGCTGGTGCCGAGTTCGCCGACAATTGTGCCGGTGTCTTGCTCGGGGCCTTCGGCAAACTCGACGAGCGGCGCGCCTACCTTCACCACGTCTCCCTTGGCGCCAAACAGATGCAGGATACGTCCGCTCGACGGTGACGGCACCTCGACGACGGCCTTGTCAGTCTCGACGGAAACCAGCGGCTGATCGGTGACGACGTGATCGCCTTCGTTGACATACCAGCTCACGATCTCCACCTCTTCGAGGCCCTCTCCGAGATCCGGCAATACGAACTGGCGCATGGGACAAGTCCGCTGCAAGTCAACTGAACTGGCACGCCTGGCGCGCGGCCGTCGCGATACGATCAACCGACGGCATGAATTTCTGCTCAAGCCGCGCCATCGGAATGACCGTGTCGTAGCCGGTGACGCGGGCCACGGGCGCGAGCAGAGAAGTCAGGCCGCGTTCGGCGATCAGCGCGGCGATCTCGGCTCCGAATCCGCCGGTCCGCGTCGCCTCGTGCACGATGACGCAACGCCCGGTCTTTGCGACCGAACCGAGCACCGTGACTTCATCGTAGGGCTTGAGCGTGGCGAGATCGATGACCTCGGCGGCGATGCCCTCCACAGCCAGCGCGTCGGCAGCCGCCATGGTTTCCTTCAGCATCGCGCCCCAGCTGATCAGCGTGACGTCGCGGCCTTCCCGCAGGACAAAGGCGACATCCAGCGGCAAGGCTTCACCGTTGTCTTCCACCTCGCCTTTCGCCGCGCGGTAGATGCGGGTCGGCTCCAGGAACACCACCGGATCGGGATCGCGGATCGCGGCGAGGAGCAGTCCATATGCGCGTTCCGGCGACGAAGGAATGACAACGCGCAAGCCGGGGATATGGGCGAGCATCGCCTCGGTGCTTTCGGAATGATGCTCGGGCGCGCGAATGCCGGCGCCATGCGGCGTGCGTAGAACCATTGGACAGGTGAGCCGTCCCTGGGTGCGGTTGCGGATCCGGGAGGCGTGGTTCACCAGTTGATCGATGCAGGGATACAGAAATCCCATAAACTGGATCTCGCCGACGGGCTTCAACCCCTGCGCCGCCATTCCGACGCAGAGCCCGCTGATCAGAAGCTCGGCAAGCGGCGTATCAAGGACGCGCTCCGGGCCGAACCGCTTTTGCAACCCGACGGTCGCGCGGAAAACGCCGCCATTGAGGCCGACATCTTCGCCAAGCACGACCACATCAGGATCATCCTCCATCGCGCGGGCGAGCGCCAGATTGATGGCTTCGACCAGCGTCATCTCAGACATCGCCCTCTCCCGCGAGTTCGTGGCGCTGCGCGGCATAGACCCCGGGTAGATCGGCATAGAGATGATCGAACATGGTTTCGGGCCCGCGTGGCAGGGTTGCCAGATAGCGTTCGACCGCGGCCTCGACCTGCTCGTGGCACTCAACGGCGAGCTGCTCCTCGTCCGCTTTGCTCCACATTTTCTGGCCGGCAAGAAAGGCTCTCAATCGCGCAATCGGCTCTTCTTTCCAGCGCGCCTGGACTTCTTCCTCCGGACGGTAGCGTGATGCGTCGTCAGAGGTCGTGTGATCGCCGAGCCGATAGGTGAGCGCCTCGATGAAGCGTGGCCCTAGGCCGTCGCGGGCTGCGGCAACGGCCTCTTCAGCCGCCGCGCGCACCGCCACCACGTCGCTCCCATCCACCTGCTCGCCAATGAACCCGGCAGCGATAGCCTTCTGCGCCAGGGTTTCGGAACCGGTCTGCAGCCGTAACGGTACGGATATGGCCCATTGATTGTTGGTGGCGACGAACACGACCGGCAATTTGTGCACGCCGGCAAAATTCATCGCTTCGTAGACGTCACCCTTCGAGGTGGCGCCATCGCCGAACATGCATACGGCGACACGCGGCTCCTTGCGCAGCTTGAAGGCATAGGCAACACCCGCGGCATGCGGCGCCTGCGATCCCACGGGAACGCAAAACGGGAAATCCTCGACCGGTCCGGAGAAGTGATTGCCCCGCTCGTCGCCGCCCCAAAACAGCAGAATCTCCTCCAGCTTGACACCGCGCCAGATCAGCGCGCCATTGTCCCGATAGGAGGGCAGCAGCACGTCTTCCCCCCGCATCGCACCGGCTATGCCAACGGACACAGCCTCCTGGCCGAGCGAAACGGCATAGGTCCCTAGCCGGCCGGTGCGCTGCAGTGCAACGGCCTTTCGATCAAAGATGCGAAGCAGCACCATCGCACGATAGAGCGAGACGAGCAGGTTTGCATCGGAGGCGAACGCAGGGAGCGGCCTGTTTATCGAGCCGTCTGGCGCGATATAGTTGCGGTGGCGCACCTCAAAGCGCGCGACCACCGGGAGCCCTCCGTCTGCCATTTTTTTACTGGCCACGTCCTCGCTCCTGGAGCGGTTCTGCCTCCCACAATTCGTAATTGGTGCTGGGCCGGAACAATACAAGATGGGTGCGCCTCATCGCACACGACCGTTGTTGCACCGCGGGCTCGCGGGGATCGGCCTTTACCACCGTGGAAACGGCACCGCGTCGGTGGTATATCGAGCCATGACAAATGGTCAGGTTGTCCTCGTAACAACTGAACCGTTGGGAGGCGGTTCACCTGTTCGCTCGGTCTACTATGTGGCTGAACAGGATCCGGCAAAGGCCGAGGCAATTATCGCCGGAATGATGGCCCCGAACGAAAGGGTCGAAGCCTGGGGAGCGCTTCCGGAGCCAGCTGTCAAAGCGCTCGGATTGAAGCCCGGCGACTTCACGCGCGGATGACATCGAGCGTCCCAAGCGCGTGGGCGAAGTCTCCGGGGTTCGTACCGGCTGGACGGTCCCGTCACTTACACGGCTTGGAATCCCTGACGTCAAACTTCCCCATCGCGCCTGAAATGACAAAGTCATTGTAATCCAGCATCAGCGCGCGCGAGACGCCGTTCTCGAACAGCTCGAACGACATCGCATAGACCGGCGTCTGCTCGCCGTCCTTGGCCTTGGCGTCGCGGTCGTAATAGCTCACCGTGACCGGCCATCGCGTCAGCGACTTCATCTGGTCATTCGCGGTGGAGGGATCGGGCGACGCGATGGTCTTGGTGCCGGGAATCGGCTGCCCGATCACCGACAGCGTGTTGTAGACCTTCTCGCCATTATCAGAGCCGTCATAGACCATCAGTTCCAGCACCGACTTGCCTTCGCGGGCAGCCGCAATGATGAGCTGGATCTGCTCGGTCGGGAACACGATCTTGCCTTCGAGGTTGAACGTCTTCGCCACCGGCTGTTTCAACTTGACCGTGATGTGATCACCGGTCCGCTCGGCGACGCCGTCGACCGGGGCGGAATCCGTATCGTTCATCCGCGTGTCGATCTTGAAGCGGTAGCTCTTGCCTGCCGCATCCTCCCAGGAGGTCGAGCGCAAATCGCTGAGCGTCAGCTTGCCCTCGCCGCTGTCGAGCTCTGACACCTGCCTGAATTCGGACGTGTAGCCCTCGCAGGCGCTGCCGGAGAAATTGTAGAGGATGCGCCCGCGCGCGCCGCTGATGGCGTTGGAGCCGCGCGACTTGACCAGGTTGAGTTCGTAGAGCGCCTGATGGGCAAGGAATGGCCCGCTTGCGGCTGACAGCGCTGGCCCGGCCTGGAAAACCGATCCTGTTGCAACGGCTGCGATTGTCAGCACCCAAGCACGAGGCGGAATCCGGAACGGTCGAGCCATGTGTTCTCCTTGTGAAGCGGAAGATTCGATACATTACTGTCGGCTCTATTGCGTCGCAACTAGGGCGGTGTCACGAAATCGTAGGAATTTGACGCCGGAATGCCACGTTTTCCGGCCTGTTTCTCGCAAATTACCGCCGCTTGCGGGTGTCCTCCTCCAATCCGCCCTCGCTTGCAACCTCGGACGTGATGCGCGAAACAATGCGGACCTGAAAAGGTTCAGGTGTGGTCAATTCAAACGGGGACGAAACATGGCGGGTACGGTCGAACAGAAGCTGGCGGCACAAGGTATCACCTTGCCTGAGCCCCGCGCCGCCATGGCGAACTATGTCGGCTTCGTCCGCACCGGAAACCTGCTGTTCGTCTCCGGCCAGGTTTGCGCCAATGCCGAAGGCAAGCTGATCGCCAAGGGCAAGCTCGGCGCCGGCGTCACCACCGAACAGGGCTATGCCGCCGCACAGGGTTGCGCGATTAATCTGCTGGCGCAGATCAAGGCCGCGCTCGGGGATCTCGACAAGGTGGTGCGCGTGGTCCGGCTCGGCGGCTTCGTCAACTCGGCGCCGGATTATTTCGACGGGCCGAAGGTGCTCAACGGCGCGTCCGACCTGATGGTCACGGCCTTCGGCGACAAGGGCCGCCATGCCCGCACCACCGTCGGCGTCTCTTCCCTTCCCTCCGATGCAGCGGTCGAAGTCGACGGTGTGTTCGAGGTATCCTGAAAAGGAAGCGCGCGATGCGTGCGCCTGACTGGCTGACCGCGCGGCCGGTGGCCCACCGCGGTCTGCATGATGCCGCGCGCGGCATCCTCGAGAACATGCCGGGCGCGGTGCAAGCGGCGATCGCGGGAAATTTTTCGATCGAAGTCGATATCCAGCTCAGCGCGGATGGCGAGGCGATGGTGCATCACGACAATGCGCTCGGTCGCCTCACCGAGGGTTCGGGCGCGTTGCTCGGCAAGACCGCCGCCGAACTGAAGGCGGTCAAATTCAAGAACACGCCGGAGCGGATGATGTCGCTCGGCGACCTCTGCGCGCTGGTCGACGGCCGTGTGCCGCTGGTGATCGAGGTCAAGAGCCATTTTGACGGCGACCGCAGACTGGTGGGGCGGATGGCCGAGGTGCTCGCCACCTATTCCGGACCCGCGGTCGGCATGTCGTTCGACCCGGAACAGGTGCTGGCGCTGCGCGGGCTGATCCCCTCGCTTCCCCGCGGCATCGTCGCCGAGCGCGAATATACCGAGGACGAATGGCCGGAAGCCTCACCGGCACAGCGCCGGGGCATGACCCATCTTCGGCACGCCTTCCGCACCCGGCCGCATTTCGTCGCCTATTGGGTCAACGAACTGCCGGCGGCCGCGCCCTGGATCGCCCGCAACATTTTCGGCCTGCCGCTACTGACCTGGACCGTGCGCACGCCGGACCAGCGCGCCAGCGCCGCCCGCTATGCCGACCAGATGATCTTTGAGGGCTTTGTTCCCTAAGACTCCCCGCCGGGAACCTGATCCGCGCCGCACGGCCTTGAAGTCGCGCGTGCAATGCACGATCTTTCCGGATGTTGGTCACCATCGCGATGGCTGATCGCAGTGTGGGACCGGTCCGAATTCTCGATGGCGTCATCCGAAATCACCCTCGAAGCCGTCCCCTCCGCCAGCGATATCCCGGCTGCGGAATGGGATGCCTGCGCCAATCCGAAGGCCGATCCGAACAGCCTCGAAAACCTCGACACGCTGGCTTCACCCGGCGCGTCAGGTGATTCGTGCCTCGATTCAAGAGTTGGCTATAACCCGTTCGTTTCACATGCCTTTTTTGCCGCTGCCGAGGCCTCCGGCTCGGCCTGCGCCCGCACGGGCTGGGGTCCACGGCATCTCCTCGCCCGGCTCGATGGCGGCATCGCCGGCATCGTGCCCTGCTATCTGAAATCGCATTCGCAGGGCGAATACGTCTTCGACCGCGGCTGGGCGGATGCCTATGAGCGCGCCGGCGGCCGCTATTATCCAAAACTGCAGGCCTCGGTGCCGTTTACGCCGGCCACCGGGCCGCGGCTCTTGATCCGCGGCGACGTCGACCACGAGCGCATCGGCACGGCGCTGGCCAGCGGGCTAATGGCGCTGTGCAACGCCACCAACGCCTCTTCCGTGCACGTGACGTTTGCCCGCGAGGCGGAAGCGAAGTTTCTCGGCGCCCAGGGATTCCTGCAGCGCACCGACCAGCAGTTCCACTGGCACAATGACGGCTACAAGACCTTTGACGACTTCCTGGGATCGCTGAACTCCCGCCACCGCAAGGCGATCAAGCGCGAGCGCCGCGAGGCCGTGTCCGCCGGCATCACCATCCACCGCCTGACCGGCAGTGACATCACCGAGGAAGCCTGGGACGCCTTCTTTGCGTTCTACATGGAGACCGGTTCGCGCAAATGGGGCCGGCCCTACCTCACGCGAAAATTCTTCTCGCTGATCGGCGAGAGCATGAGCCGGGACGTGATGCTGGTGATGGCGCGGCGGGGCGGCCGCTGGATCGCCGGCGCCATCAATTTCATCGGCTCCGACACCCTGTTCGGCCGCAATTGGGGCGCGGTCGAACATCATCCGTTCCTGCATTTCGAGGTCTGCTATTATCAGGCCATCGAGTTTGCGATCGAGCGCGGCCTGAAAACGGTGGAAGCCGGCGCGCAGGGCGAGCACAAGCTGGCGCGCGGATATCTGCCGCAGACGACCTATTCGGCGCATTACATCGCCGATCCCGACCTGCGCCGGGCGATCGCCGACTACCTGAAGCGCGAACGCGCTTACGTTGCCGAGGTCGGGCGGGAACTCACCGAGGCGGGGCCGTTCCGCAAGGGCGCCGACGAGGCTTGACCGCAAAGATACCGACGTGAGATTGGGACGAAACCGAGGGAGCCGCCATGTCCGCCTACGACCCCAACAACATCTTCGCAAAGATCCTGCGCGGCGAGTTCCCCTGCCACAAGGTCTATGAGGACGAGCATGTGTTCGCCTTCCTCGACATCATGCCGCGCTCACCCGGCCATACGCTGGTGATCCCCAAGGCCGCTGCCCGCAACGTCCTCGACGTCACGCCCGACGACTACGCCCATGTCGCCCGCGGCGCCCACAAGATCGCGGCCGCCGCGATGAAGGCGTTCAAGGCCGACGGCATCACCATCCAGCAATTCAACGAACCCGCGGGCGGACAGGTCGTCTTCCACCTCCACATGCACGTGCTGCCACGCCACGAGGGCGTCGCCATGCTGCCGCCCGCGAGCCGCAAGGAAGACGTCAAGGTGCTGGAAGACAACGCGACCAAGCTGATCGCGGCGTTGAAGGGGTAGCGCGCGGCTCCGCTTCGTCATTGCGAGCGAAGCGAAGCAATCCATCCTTCGGCATGCGAGGTGACAATGGATTGCTTCGCTGCGCTCGCAATGACGGAGAAACCAGCTACTCCGTCTCGAAATCGCCCGGCTGCGGCGGCGCCAGCGGCGTGAACTCGCAGCGATCTGGCTTGAGGTCGATCAGCGGCGTCTCGTCGAGGCAATCGAGGCCGCGCACCAGCACGACGTTGCCCTCGACGCCGACCAGCTTGACGATCGAGGTGCCGATCGGATTGGGCCGCACCGGCGTGCGGAGCGAGAATGCGCCGCGCGTGTTGCCGTTGTTCTTCGGGCTTTGCAGCACGAGGTCACGTCGCGACTGGTGCAGCCAGTAGATCACTTCGAGATTGGAATAAAAGTCGACGCCCTTGATCGCGGGCACCCAGGGCTCGAAAATCTCCAGCCGGCAGACCGGGCCGTCGTGACGCCCCTGCCGCGGGGTTTCCAGCCGCGATTTCCAGGGCGTGCGGATGCGCCCGATGAAGACAAGGCCGGCGTCGCGCGCCGGCGGCATATCGACGGCGAGCTCGCCTTCGCGGATTTCACTTTCCCGAACCATATTCTAATCCAGTGAGATGTTGAGGGCCTTGATCACGCCCGCCCAGCGCGCGCTGTCGGTTGAGATGAACTGGTCGATCTCGACCTGGCTGCGCGGACGCAGCGGCGGAAAGCCGACCTTCTCCAGCGAGGCGCGGAACGCATCGTCGGCCAGCGCCTTGTCGAGGCTGGCGGTGATTTTTCGCGCGATCTGATCAGGCAGTTTTGACGATGCTGAAACGCCGTACCAGACGCTGACGCCGTAGTCGGGATAGCCGCTTTCCGCCATGGTCGGCACGTCGGGCAAATCTGCGATGCGTTGCGCGGAGCTGACCGCGAGCGCCCGCAGCAACCCGCCCTTCACCGGCGGCAGCGCGGTGCCGAGGGTGTCGAACATCAACTGGATATTGCCCGATATCAGATCGGTCAGCGCAGGGCCCGCGCCCTTGTAGGCGACATGAACCATGTCGACGCCGGCCATCTGCTTGAACATCTCGCCGGCGAGATGAATGGTGCCGCCGGTGCCGGCCGATCCGAAATTGAGCTTGCCGGGATTCTGCTTGGCGTAAGCCACGAACTCCGCGACCGTCTTGGCCGGCACGGAAGGATGAACCTCCATGACCACGGGCAGATCGGTGATCAGCGCCAGCATCCGGAAATCCCGCTGCGGATCATAGGGCAGCTTCTTGTACAGCATCGGATTGAGCACGAAGATCGATGCGGCCGTGAAGAACAGCGTGTAGCCGTCGGGCTCGGCCCGCGCCGCGGCCTCGGCGCCGATCGCGCCCTGCGCGCCGGCCTTGTTCTCGATCACCACCGGCTGCTTCAGGTCGCGGCTGAGATATTCGCCGACCATGCGGCCGAGCACGTCGGTCGGGCCGCCCGCCGCATATGGCACGATCAGCTTGATCGCACGGGTCGGATATTCGGCTGCCTGCCCTTGCGGCGCAGCCAGAACGAGGCCGCAAGCGAGGGCCGTCAATGCGCGCCAATTCATGTCGTTTCCCTGCATTTTTTGCGTTGCCGGACACTATCCGATTATGCGGCGGCTGCAATCAACCGAGCCACCATTTTCCCGCCACCATCGCGACCTCGCCCGAAACGACGCCGGCGAAGATCGAGCGCCGCGTCAGCATGAACACCGCAAAGCCCGCGGCGACGGCGCCGTAGCGCAGCCAGTCCGGCACGCTCGCCAGCGCGCCCGGCGGCTGCACCAGGATCTGCGCGATGACGCCGGCGAGGATCGCGGTCGCCACCGCCCTCACCCAGATCAGCGCTTCCGAGCCCTCGTCGACGCCGCCGCCGAGCCAGAGCCCGAGCATGCGCCAGACCTCGTTGGGCAGGAAACCCGCGATGACAAGCACCAGCAGCGCCTGCGGGTCACCCCAAAAGTTTGCGAGCCAATCGCTCATGCGCGCGCCCGCCACCAGTGCGCGCCGTAAGCGATGGTGCCCGCGCTGATGCCGCTAATGAGGATGTCGACGCCGGTGTTCAGCGTTGCGACGAGCGGATACAGCGCGAGCCCGAGCACCAGCGCCAGCACGTCAGAAATCTGCCGGCAGTTGCGCGCGGTGGAAAGCAGGAACGCCAGCGGCGTCAGCATCAGGATCGCGGCCGCAAACAGCTGCGGCAGGTTGGCAGCCAGGCCGTAACCGACCGTGGTCGCGACCAGACAGACGAAGAGAAGTCCGCAGCCGAGCCCATGCGTGAATGCGATGCGCCGCTCGCGTGGCACCAGCGGCAACAGCCGGTGGCACTCGACCCACAGCGTGACGGCAATGAAATGCGCCGCGAGCACCAGATGACGACGCTTGGTGCCGGGTGTCCGCATGGTCGGCAGCACCGACACCACCATCGGAAACAGCCTGATGGCGCTGACGGCAACCGCGATCGCGGCCTGCACCACCGTTGCCCCGGAGCCAAGCGTCGTAATCAGGATGATCTGCGCCGGGCCCGCCCAGACCAGAACCGTGCTGCCGAGCACCCACCCCAGGCTGAAATGGCTGTCATGCGCCAGCGCACCGATGCCAAGATAGGTCGCAAACAGCACCAGCGTCAAAACCGTCGTCGCAACCGAGCGCATCCCCAATGCGAAGGCGCGCAACGGGCTTTGCCATGTCACAGAGTCGAGCGGAGGGAGCGCCACGTATAGCCGGCCGGGGGTGAATCCTGTCGGGCATAACGGCGGTGAAACAAGGCGGCGTCAAGCGAGACCCGCCTCAGGGCTGGCATGCATGGGCTGAGCGCAGACAGCGCTCCACCGTCATTGCGAGCCACCGGGTCGCGCGAATGCGCGCCCGATGACAGGCTCCGCGAAGCAATCCATCTCGCAGCGAAAAGATGGATTGCTTCGTCGCTGCGCTCCTCGCAATGACGAAAGTGGGAGGGCTACCCGTTTCACGGCCCCGGCTTCTACGACGCCGCCATCTGCCTCACGGCGTCATCGTAATTGCCCAGCACGCGCTCCTCCAGATCGGTATCGCAATATTCGACCACCTCGGCGATCTTGTCGCCGCGAAACTTGAACACGAAGCAGTACTCATTGTTGTAGCGCTGGCCGCGCTTGGTCTGGACGTCGCCGCGCACTTCGGCCACCACGTAATCGCCTTCTGCGACCAGATTGATGGCGTGCGCCCGATACTCGGTCGCGAACAGCGCAAACAGCGGTTTCAGCAGCTTGGTGCGAACCTCTTCCTGACCAGAGAAGCGTTTCGACCAGCTGCTGTGGCCCGGAAAGCGCCAGACATAGTCGGGGTGCACGGACGCGCCGAACACGCTGCGATCGCCGGTCTCCAGCGCCTGATAGATGCGCCGGATGGTGTCCTTGTTCTCGATGGTTCCCATTTGAAGTCTCCGTTGGAGGTGCAACTGACATGCCCGAGACGCGGTCTATTCGTCTAATCGATCGATTGTATAATCGTCATTCGCCCAGTGAATTTCGGCCGCGGCTACACCGCGGCCTCGAGCTTCGGCGCAGCAACACCGGACAGGAATGACGCCAGATACATCTTGCCGGCGATGTGCTTGGTCTCTGCTGCACCACGCTTGAGCCGTCCTTCGTCGATCGCGAGCCGGAACTGCTCTGGAGTTGGCGCGGAAAGATCGGCGTCATCCTTCACCCATGACGTCGCAGCAGAGGCGCTTAGCATGACGCCTGCATAGAAAAGGTGGGTGAGCGCGCGGACCGGCGCCAACCGGGCACGAAGCACCTCGTCGGGCGCGCGGCCGAACCAGGCCTTGAGCATCACATCCTCCAACTCCCGGGAATGTGCGAATTGATCGAGCACGATCGCCGCATCGACGAGGGGATCGTTGCGACAGGCTGATTCCCAATCGATCAGCCAGAGCCGTTCGCCGTCGAACAGGATGTTGTTCGGGGTGGGATCGTTGTGGCTGGAGACCAGCCTGGACGCGCCTGCGTCGTAGGCTTCCCGGAGCAGTTCGAGACGCTCCACATGCGCATCAAGCACGCCGGCGGCAAACAGACCGGTCCGGCGCACATGCGCAAACAGGCGCGCGACGATGTCGCCATAGTTGACGTAATAAGGGAAGACCGGAGTGGCCTGCACCCGCGAGAACAGCTCTCCCAGCGCCAGCGCCAGTGCGGGCGGCCCGCCCGGATAGGTTTTCAGCGGCTTGTGCTCAATGAAGTCGATCACCACGATGCGGGCCGCCTCGTCGAGATAACGGATGGCAGGGGCAATCCCCGCCTCCGTCGCGATGCGCATCGAGACATATTGGTGCGGATTGCGCAGCGGGCTTGGCTCGCCCTCGATCCGCAACAAATAGCGCCGTTGGCCTACTTCGACACGATAGACCGATGCCGTCGTCGCCCCACCTGTCATCGCCGTGATCGCGCCGACCGCAGTGGAGCCAAAAGCGGCAGCGAGCGCTGAGCGCGCGGTCTCGCGATGGGCTATCGAGAACACGTCGAAACCGTCTTTGCTCATGAATGTTCCTTGCTGCGCGCCAAGGCGGTCGGTCACCCCGGCACGCCCCTGTTTCGCAGCACAAAGCACGCCCCGCCGGCTCGGCGGATGCGGTTGCAGAGATCATCGGCCGCAGGCCGCGTGTCCGCGCCGATCCGCACCTGGTAGAACAGGCTGCTGCCGCGGGTGCGTAGCCGCGCGCTGAGGAGGCTCGGGTCCTGGTCGCCGATCACGGCACTCAGTCGCTTCATCGCGCGCGCATACATGGCCAGCGCCTTGTCGCGGTTGAAGCCGGCAGCGAGCTGCACACCCCACAATTTCGCGGCAGAGAGCGTGATGCGCTGTTCGAGGCCCGTCACGAAGGGATTGGGGGCGCGCTTGAGCAAGGCCATCAGTTCGCGGCAACTGGAGGCTGGTGCGGCTTCCGGCATCTTGCCGTTCCGTCCTGCGGTTGCCCACTCCTCGACCGTTGAGCCGGTGATGGCGACGACATAGTTGCGGGTTTCCTGCGGCATGTATCCCGTGCCGGCGAGCCATTCCTGCACCCGCCTCGGGCCAGCATTATACGCCGCCGCCGCGAGGCCGAGATTGCCGAACTGGTCGCGCAACTCGCTGAGGAATTCGGCGGATTTCGGCAATGCCTGCACGGGATCGAAGGGATCGAGCAGCCGCCGCTCGTTCGCGGTTCCCGGCATGAACTGCGCAATGCCCTGCGCGCGCTGGCCGCTCCTGGTCACCGGTCCCACCGCATCGGATTGAAAGCGGCTCTCCTGCCAGATCACGCGCGCGAAGAATTCCAGCGGCAGGTTTGCCGCCCTCGCCGCCGATTCGACCATCAGACAAAGCGCCTCGCGCGTATCGCTCTCGCGCGCGGTCTCCTTGGGCTTCTCTGCAGCTGGCGCGTCCGGCTGTTTCGCAGGTTCCTCGACGCCCGGCCGCGCGGGATCGGTCGGCGCGGATGGCGCGTCCTGGGCGATAGCCTGCGCAAGCAACGCCAGCATCGCCAGCAGGCTCAACCCGGCGCGGAGACCCTGACCTGTTCGCATTGCCGTCTGATTTCCACCGAAGGTACTTAATAGCGGCCCGGCGCTGTCGGTTCCAGAGCGCGGCGTAACCATGTTTGGGCCTCCGAAGGCCCTGAATCGCCGCCGTCGCGGCCGATGTTGGTTTACGTTAACGCCGCTTTTTGCCGGCCAAAGGCTTTCGCGGCCGATAAAGCGGCGTAAAAGTCTTCCTTTGATTGGGAGATATCGATGCAGGACCGACGCGAAAACGCGCGCGACAAGGTGATTTACGGCGGCATCGCGGAAATCGGCGAGAACGGCGCGAGCCGCGAGTGCATCGTTCGCAACATCTCCGACAAGGGCGCCAGCGTCGAATTCAGCAATACTGCCGACCTTCCCAGGGAACAGATCTCGCTTCGCATCGCACGGAAAGGCCGCTCCTTCCTCGCCAAGGTGGTGTGGTGGCGCGATAATTTCGTCGGCCTCGCCTTCAGTGGCGAAACTCCTGCCGCGCCCGTCTCCGATCTGGAGGAGCGGCTGCGCAAGAGCGAAATCAAGAAGCGGCAGCTTCAGCGCCGCATCAACGAGCTGCTCGGCGAACGCTGACCCGTCCTGTAGATACAGCCCAGCAAGAAGCCGGCGGTCACCCGCCGGCTTCTTCAATTCATAACGATCAGAGCCGCTCAGACTTAGAGCAGCTCAGACCTTGACCAGCGGCCCCCGCGAGGCCGGCCCATTGGAGCCGCCCCCGCCTCCCGATTTCGGCTTCCGCGGCGTGGCGCGCTTGCGCGCGCCGGGCAGCTTCTCCGGCTTCGGCGTCACCGGTCCTTCGACGAACTCGAAGCCGATCTTGTCCTTGCCTTCCGCCTCGTCCTTGACCAGCACGACGCGGACATGGCCGCCACCCTTCAGCCGGCCGAACAGCACTTCATCGGCCAACGGCTTCTTGATGTGCTCCTGGATGACCCGCGCCATCGGACGCGCGCCCATCTGTTCGTCGTAACCATGTTCAATCAGCCAGGCCTTGGCGGGCTCCGACAATTCGATGGTGACGTCGCGATCGGCCAGCTGCGCCTCGAGCTGGAGCACGAACTTCTCGACCACCATGCCGATGACATCGGCATTGAGATGGGCGAACGAGACGATGGCATCGAGGCGGTTGCGGAATTCCGGCGCGAACTGCCGGTTGATCGCTTCGTGGTCGTCGCCTTCCCGCTTGCTGCGCGTGAAGCCGAAGGCCTGGCGCGCGAGGTCGGCCGCACCCGCATTGGTGGTCATGATCAGGATCACGTTGCGGAAATTGACCTGCTTGCCGTTGTGATCGGTGAGCCGGCCATGATCCATGATCTGCAGCAGCACGTTGTAGAGATCCGGATGCGCCTTCTCGATTTCGTCAAGCAGCACCACGCAATGCGGATGCTGGTCCACGCCGTCGGTGAGCAGGCCGCCCTGGTCGAAGCCGACATAGCCCGGAGGGGCGCCGATCAGGCGCGACACCGTGTGCCGCTCCATATATTCGGACATGTCGAAGCGGATGAGCTCGACGCCGAGCGACGCCGCGAGCTGTTTTGCCACTTCGGTCTTGCCGACGCCGGTCGGACCGGAGAACAGGTAGGAGCCGATCGGCTTCTCCGGCTCGCGCAGGCCGGCACGCGCCAGCTTGATCGACGCCGACAGCGCGTCGATCGCCTTGTCCTGGCCGAACACCACGCGCTTCAGGGTCTGCTCGAGATGCTTGAGCACCTCGGCATCGTCCTTCGATACGCTCTTGGGCGGAATCCGCGCCATGGTCGCGATCGTGGTCTCGATCTCCTTGATGCCGATGGTCTTCTTGCGCTTGTTCTCGGCCACCAGCATCTGCGCCGCGCCCGACTCGTCGATCACGTCGATCGCCTTGTCCGGCAGCTTGCGGTCGTGGATGTAGCGCGACGACAATTGCACCGCGGCCTCGATCGCCTCGTTGGTGTATTTCAGCCGGTGGTAGTCCTCGAAATAGGGCTTCAGGCCCTTGAGGATCGCGATGGCGTCTTCCACCGTCGGCTCGTTGACGTCGATCTTCTGGAACCGGCGCACCAGCGCGCGATCCTTTTCGAAATGCTGGCGGTATTCCTTGTAGGTGGTCGAGCCCATGCAGCGGATCGTGCCCGATGCCAGCGCCGGCTTGAGCAGATTGGACGCATCCATCGCGCCGCCGGAGGTGGCGCCGGCGCCGATCACGGTGTGGATCTCGTCGATGAACAGGATCGCGTTCGGATGCGCCTCCAGTTCCTTCAAAACCTGTTTGAGCCTCTCCTCAAAATCGCCGCGATAGCGCGTGCCCGCGAGCAGCGTACCCATGTCGAGCGAGAACACGGTCGCCGCGGCGAGCACTTCGGGCACTTCCGAGTCGACGATGCGCTTGGCAAGGCCTTCGGCGATCGCGGTCTTGCCGACGCCGGCTTCGCCGACGAACAGCGGATTGTTCTTCTGCCGGCGGCACAGCACCTGGATCGCCCGGTTGATTTCGGAATTGCGTCCGATGACCGGATCGATCTTGCCGTCGCGCGCCTTCTTGTTGAGGTTGACGCAGTAGGTATCGAGCGCCTCGCCCTTTTTCTTGGCGTCCTCGTTGCCCTTGGTCTCGGTCTCCTCGTCGACGCCGCGAACCGGACGCGCTTCGGAAACGCCGGGACGCTTGGCAATGCCATGGCTGATGTAATTGACCGCGTCATACCGCGTCATGTCCTGCTCCTGCAGGAAATAGGCGGCGTGGCTTTCGCGCTCCGCGAAGATCGCGATCAGTACGTTGGCGCCGGTCACTTCTTCGCGACCGGACGACTGGACGTGAATCACCGCGCGCTGGATCACGCGCTGGAAACCGGCGGTCGGCTTGGCGTCGTCGGCTCCGTCCGTCACCAGATTTTCGAATTCGGTCTCGAGATAATTGACGAGGCTGGTGCGCAGCTTGTCGAGATCGACGCTGCAGGCACGCATGACCGCGGCAGCATCCGAGTCATCGATCAGCGACAACAGCAGGTGTTCGAGCGTCGCGTATTGATGATGCCGCTCGTTTGCAATCGCCAGCGCACGATGCAGGGATTGTTCAAGGCTTTGGGAAAAAGTTGGCATTCGCGTCCTCTGTGGCCCCCGGTCATCATGATCGCCATTACCCGGTCAGGCAACAACAACCTTCGTCGTCCCGTGTCATATAGTTACGCACGATCGTGGCGAAAGACAGGTTCCGTGAACAGTGGTTTTTCTCTAAACTTTCGCACCACCGCGATACGAGAACCAACCCGAAAAACTACTGGGTTGCCGCCTGCTTCCTCCAGGGCGGAACAATGCAAGACCCGTTCCTTTTAGCCGGTCGCCTTTTAGCCGGTCGAGGCTGGTGCAGCGGCTATTTCTTTTCCATCACGCATTGCAAGGGATGCTGATGCTTGCGTGCAAAATCCATCACCTGCGTCACTTTGGTCTCGGCGATTTCGTAGGTGAACACGCCGCACTCACCGATACCGTGGTGATGGACATGAAGCATGATCTTGGTGGCGGCTTCCGCGTCCTTCTGGAAGAACTTCTCCAGCACATGAACCACGAACTCCATCGGCGTGTAATCGTCGTTCAGGATCAGGACACGATAGAGATTCGGACGCTTGGTCTTCGGCTTGACCTTGGTGATGACCGAGGTCGACGGACCGTTCGTCCCCGCATTGCGGTTTTCGTCATTGCTCATCCGGGGAGCAGAGACGGCTGTCGCGGCCGGTGCGGACGAATAGGCTTTGGAGTTCAACTGCAACATGGCTCAGGCGTTCGACATTCCCATGGGAAACCGGACAGCGCATCGTCGCACGCTCGCGAAGGCCCCAAGACGACCACCACAAGGTACCCAGCAACGCTTTCCAGATCGCCGCTCCCGGTCCGATCCAGCGGCGGATCGGCTATTGGAATATGGGTCCAGTTGCAGACCACCGCAAGCGCATCAACGCTGCCCTGCCGCGCCCGCAACCGGCCCCGAATCCCGGTCCGGCAATCCAGGCAAGGTTAATCGTTTCTGTCGGATTTGACAAAGGAAGGCCCCTGCCCGTTTAGCGGTCCTTGAGCATAGGCGGCAGTTCTGGCCGCCGGTTTCCCGATACATGGGCTTTGACCCGTTTTTGCGGGAACCAGTTTACCACCTGTTTAGCCGCCCAGGCCGAAATACC
This sequence comes from Bradyrhizobium sp. AUGA SZCCT0431, assembly GCF_018131065.1. Lineage (NCBI taxonomy): Bacteria > Pseudomonadati > Pseudomonadota > Alphaproteobacteria > Hyphomicrobiales > Nitrobacteraceae > Bradyrhizobium > Bradyrhizobium sp. AUGA SZCCT0431. The sequence goes on from NZ_JAFCLR010000032.1 coordinate 64,330, forward strand.
GCTAGAAACCACTATTTCGGTGAGAGCCATGCTCAATACTGCCATTTTCAGTCGGGTGCGTACGGCCGCCGGGCGTTTTGCCAAGGCCGATCAGGGCAACATCGCGGTTCTGTTTGCCATCGCCGCCGTCCCGATCCTCAGCTTCGTCGGCGCCGCGATCGACTATACCCGTGCCAACAGCGCCCGGTCGTCGATGCAGGCTGCCATGGATTCCACCGCCCTGATGGTGGCGAAAGACCTGTCGGACGGAACCATCAAGGCCTCGGACATCAACACCAAGGCACAAGCCTATTTCAAGGCACTCTACACCAATACCGACGCCAGAGGCGTTTCAGTCACCGCGGAATATACCGCCAACACCGGCAAGGGCTCGACCATCAAGATCATTGGCTCCGGCAACGTGCCGACGGAGTTCATGAAGGTCGCCGGCTTCCCGCAAATCGGCTTCGACACCAGTTCAACCTCGCTCTGGGGCAACGTGCGCATGCGGGTGGCGCTTGCGCTCGACGTCACCGGATCGATGAACAGTGACGGCAAAATGACGGCGATGAAGCCGGCCGCAAAGGCCCTGATCGACCAGATCGGCGCCCTCGCCAAGAACACGGGCGACGTCTACATCTCGGTCGTTCCCTTCGCCAAGGACGTCAACGTCGGTGCCAGCAACTACGAACAGTCGTGGATCAACTGGTCGGAGTGGGAAGGCGACAATGGAAAGTGCAGCCAGAAGGACTACAAGGACAAAACCTCCTGCGAGACTGCCGGCAAGACCTGGACGGTCGCCGATCACACCAAGTGGAACGGCTGCGTGACCGACCGTGACCAGGACTACGACACCAAGAACACGACGCCGACTTCCGATCCCGCAACCAAGTTTTACGCCGAGCAATACAATGCCTGCCCCGCACAGTTGCTGCCTCTGACGACCGACTTCGCCTCCGCCAAATCCAAGATCGACTCGCTGACCCCGAACGGCGGCACCAACCAGCCGATCGGCATCGCCTGGGGATGGCAGTCCCTGACCCAGGGCGCGCCGCTCAACGCTCCGGCGGAGGATCCCAATTACGAATACAAGAAGGTGCTGATCGTGATGTCCGACGGTCTGAACACGCAGGATCGCTGGCCGTCATACGGCAACGGCCAATACCAATACAACGGCGCCATCGACGCCCGCCAGCGCATCCAGTGCGACAACATCAAGGCCAACGGCGTCATCATCTACACGATGCACGTCAACACCAACGGCGATCCGACCTCCTCCGTCCTGCAGTACTGCGCCAGCGGCTCGGACAAGTTCTCCACCGTGACGTCCTCGAGCCAGATCGCGACGGCGTTTAGCGCGATCGGCACGTCGCTCTCCAGGCTGCGCGTCGCGAAATAACCGCCGCCGCAACCGGCGCGAACAAAGCAAACGAAAAAAGCCCGGCCGTAACGGCCGGGCTTTTTGTTTTGGAAGGTTTGGCGCAGTGATTAGTGCGTGGCGGGAGCGAACTTCGCGACCAGGCCTTCGTAGGGCTTGAAGGTCTGCTTGGCCAGATCGGTATAGAGGCCGGCAATCTTCTGCGACTCGGCGACAAAGGTCTCGTAGGACGAGCGGGCGAATTCGGTCTGGGCTTCGATCGCCTTGTCCACCGACTTCACGCCGGACAGCTTTTCAACAAACGACTTGGTGTCTTCGAACGACTTCTTGGCGTAGTCGCCATAGGCGGTCGCAATCGCCTGAACACCGCTCTGCAGGTTGCTCGCGGACGCGGCGACCGTTTCGAGATGCTCTTTTCCGTAGCTCTGAATGTCTTCAACCTTGACCATCTTGGAGTCCTTTCCCAGACTGAATGTAATTAATCGCCGGGAGGTCCCGGCTCCCTGACCACCCCTCCCTTATAGTGCACCGCACAATGGCTGTCAAGGAATCTTGTGCGTCGCACAAATATCGACGATTAGCGCCAAACACCGGAGTGTTACGCAACGGTTACTTAACCTTTTGGAAACTCGCGCCGCCTAACCTGATTCCCGGACGTGTTCGCCTTCCGACAGACAGATTGAAAGCTGTTTGTGAACAACACCTTAGCTAGAACAGCGACCTGATCGGCCTGCCGGGCCCCAATTGCAACCTGGCTAAGCGCTTCGAACAGGGAAGCGTCACCGGGCCGATGGGCACAATTTCGCCTCACGAACCGGTGATCAAGACAGAAATTGGGACGGGGAAGTAAATGCTTCGTACAACCTTAGCTTCCTCGCGCACGTTGCGAGTTTGCGTTCTCGGGCTGGTCACTCTCACCACTGCAGTCATCTACACCAGCGACAGCGCAGAAGCCCGCCGCTACCGCCAACGCCACCATGCCCGGCACCACGCCGCCGTGTCGAGCTATAGCCCGCAATTCGCTTCCATCATCGTCGACGGCAATTCCGGCGCCACGCTCTCCTCCAACAATCCCGACGCCCTCCGTCGTCCGGCCTCGCTGACCAAGATCATGACGCTCTACCTGCTCTTTGAGCAGCTCGATCGCGGCAAGCTGAAGCTGGATTCCGAACTGGAAGTGTCCTCGTATGCTTCCCAACAGGCGCCGACCAAACTCGGCCTGAAGCCCGGCCAGACCATCAAGGTCGAAGACGCCATCAAGGGACTGGTGACGCGCTCCGCCAACGACGCCTCCGTCGTGATCGCGGAAGCCATTGCCGGCGATGAAGATGAATTCGCCAAGCTGATGACGCGCAAGGCGCGCGCGCTCGGCATGACCAAGACGGTCTATCGCAACGCCAACGGCCTGCCGAACGACGAACAGCTCACGACCGCGCGCGATCAGGCAACGCTGGGCCGCGCGATCCAGGAACGCTTTCCGCGCTACTATCGCTACTTCGCGACCAGCGTATTCAACTATCGCGGCCAGGCGATCCGCAACCACAATCGCCTGCTCGGCAATGTCGAAGGCGTCGATGGCATCAAGACCGGCTACACCCGCGCGTCGGGCTTCAATCTTGTCAGCTCGATGCGGCGCGGCAACCGCCATCTGATCGGCGTGGTGCTTGGCGGCCGCAGCGGCGGATCGCGCGACGCCACCATGCGCACTTTGCTCGCGGAAAACCTCGACAAGGGTGCGACCATCCGCACCGCCGCCGCCATCACCGAACGCAATTCCGCTGAGGCCAGTGTCGAGGTGGCCGAAGTCGCCAGCACGCCGCGCCCGACCGAGGCGGTCCAGGCCAACAACGCCGTCGCGGCCTCCGAGCCCAGCATGGCCGCAATGCAGGCGACGCGCAGCGTTGCCCCGGCCAAGCCCTCGCTGATGGCCGCAGCCGCAGCCGCCCTGCCGGCGCCGCAACCGAAACCCGAACAGTCCAAGTTCGCGGCGCAGGCCAAACCCGAACCGGCCCCGCTGACCAGCGGTGTGATTCAGACCCAGGCGATATCGGCGATCCCCGGCTCGGCCGAACCGATGAAGCCGGTCAAGGTCAAGACGGTTCAGGTCAAAGCCGGCGCGATGAAGCTGGCTTCCGCCAGCCCGTCCCAGCCTGTTGCCCCGCCGATCACCAGCGCGATTGCGCCCTCCCGCCCGGAAGTGGCGGAGACCTCCAGCGCCGTCGTGGCGCGGGCTGAGCCGAGACCTGAATCCATCAAGGCTGAGGTGGCCAGGCCCGAAGTGGCCCGTGCCGAACTGCCGCCGCAGCCCGCCAATCACGGTACCGGGCATGGCGTCCTCGGCGTGCTGCCCGCCTCCAGCGTGCCGTCTGCCCCCGCACAGGCACTCGCCTATGTCCAGCCACAGACCGTCCAGCAGAACGGCGCCATCAGGCCCGCGGCCACCGTTACCCACACCGGCTGGATCATCCAGGTCGGCGCGCTGGAAAGCGAAAGCGAAGCCCGCGCCCGCCTCGATCAGGCGCGCAATCAGGCCCGTGGCCTGCTCGGCAAGGCCGATTCCTTCACCGAGCCGGTCGTTGCCAAGGATAATCGCAAGCTGTTCCGCGCCCGCTTCGCCGGCCTCGAGCGCGATCAGGCCGAGGCGGTCTGCAAGACGCTGAAGCGCGCCGACATCTCCTGCATCACCGTTCGTAACTGACCCATTTCTCTCTGGTTCGCAAAGCCGGCGCCGCAAGCGCCGGCTTTGTTGTTTCCAGAGCACAGTTGCAGACGCCGTTCGGTCGTTGGCGGCAAATCGAACCTGCGCAAACTTCTCGTCAAGAATTTACGGTTAAGTTTTCCGGAATGAAGGATCGACCACGCCGGAAAACGGCGGGCGACACGGGGCATCAACCAGAGAATAGGGCAGCGGCAGCTCTCGGTTTGTAGCGTTTGGTAGCGTTTGCCGGAGTTAGCTGAGATGCGCGCGAAGCAGAGTATCCTTGGCCTCGTTTACACGGGCGGCGAGGTACGTCGAGCCCCCCTGGTCGGGATGCAGTTTCTTCATCAGGGCGCGGTGCGCCCGGCTGATGTCGTCACGCCCCGCCCCCGGCTGCAGGCCAAGGATCTGATAGGCCTCCTCGTCCGTCATTTTGCCGCTCGGCGGCGCGCGGCGCTGCCCCCCTGCCGCGTCGCCCTGCGCGTTCTGACGCCAGGCGGGAAACCGGCGGTCCAGATAGCTTTCAAGTAACGCGACGCTCTCGGCGTCGAAGCCGGACATGATCGTCGTCAGCTGCGCCAGGTCGAACTCGTCGAGCGATCGGCCGGCATAGGGCCCGTCGACGATCTGGCCCGACAGGGCGCCGCTGTCGTGATCGAGGCTCATGTCGAGAAACTGCGATCGCACCCGCGAGGTCTGTCCGGGCGAGCGCTGCGTGCCACCGCCGAAGATCCCGCCGATATTGCTGAAGCCCGACGGGCCGAACGGCGACCAGCCGAGCAGTCCCGCTCCGAAGATGCCGAGCGGGATCGCCACCGCCAGTTCGCCCCTGAGCCCGGTGAAGGCCGCGACCGCCAGCGCGATGATGCCGCCGCCGATCTTGAGCAGCCGCGCAAGCACGACCGGATTGGCTGCACGAAACATCTGCAGCAGCAAATAAAGCAGGACAACGGCGACGACACCGGCGATCAGGGTTGGCATGGGCCCAATATAGTCGCCCCGGCGGCAAAAAGCATGGCGATCCGCACCTGACGCACCAAGCTGGCGATCATTTCATCTGGCCGATCAGCTTGGCCGCGCCGCTTCCGGTCTTCGACAGCCGCAGCAGTGCTTCGCGTCCGCCGGCGGCATAGGCCGCGGCAGCTCGCAACAGCTCGCGCAACTGGGCCGCGGCGCCGGGATCGAACCTGCACCACGCCCCGCCGGTGAGGCGCGCGATCTCACGGAACGCGTGCTCGGCCGCAACGTCGTGGCCTTCCTGGAACATGAACACGGGCACCTTGAGCAGGCCGAGTTCACCGGCCTTGGCGCAGAGGTCGTCGACCGACTCTTCCATGGCGTCGCCGACGAACACCACGGCGCGCACGGCGGAAGCGACCGCCTCGCGGCGGGCTTCCGAGAGCACCTTGCCGATCTGGGTATTGCCGCCCTGGCAATCGATCTTGGTCATCAATTTAGCGAGTTGCGCCGAGTCGGAGATCCATCCCGTTGCGCGGCATTCATTGAGGCCGCGGTAGTAGACCAGGCGAATGTCGAGGCTACCGAGCGACGCCGCTTCGCGAAACATATCGGCCTGCAGCGCGCAGGCCATGTCCCAGGTCGGTTGCCGGCTCATGGTGGCGTCGAGCGCGAACACCAGCCTGCCCTTCGCGCCGGTCCGGTGCGGCGACATGGCGCGAGCCTTGGCAACAAAGGCGGCGATGTCTTCGGCCGCCGAGGGCCGGGCTTCCGGCAACGGAGAGCTGCGCGATTGAGGTTTTTGCGCCGAGAAGACGTCGGCGGGAGATTTCGGTTTGGTGGGTTCGCCGGCCATGAGCGCTCGCAATTGCAGCAGGCTCTATGTGGGGCTGACTATACAGGGCGTCAATGCGCCCGGTCGTGATCCGCCGGGATCAGGCAGCGGAGCGTTAACAGCGGAGCCGTTAGTTGGTCGCCGACTTGTTGGTCGTTGCCGGGTTGCTGGCCAGCGGCACCGGTCCCGGATTGCTCACGAGCGGATCCGGCACCTTGGTCGGCACCGGCTTCAGCACGCTGCTGTCGGTGTTGTCCGCGATGAACTTGTCGAGCATCGTCTGGATCGACGACTTTGCCGCATCGGGCCCGGTATCGCGCATATCGTTGTGCTGGTAGCCGGTGTTCACGACCGTAATACCGGCCTTCTCGCACTGGTCGTCATCCGGCACGACGCCCGGATCCGGCTTGAACTGCGTGTCCTTCGAACGGAACGACAGGATCTTGAACTTGCCGTCGGTCAGGAACGGCACGCGCAGATTGTCCAGCGTCACTACCTTCTTGATCTCGTCGGGATATTGCTTGGCGAAATACATCGAGATATCGCCGCCCATCGAGTGCCCCACCATGGTCACCCTGGCGTAGTCGGCGTTGGGCAGGACCCTCTTCATTTCCTCGATGGCAAAATGGATGTTGGCGACGCCGCGCTGAATTTGCGGCAGACGGCCGACATAGAGTTCGCCGACCTTGGTCACCATCGGCGGATCGGTCGGCAGATCATGCTGCGGGCTGACCGCAAGATAGCCACGCGCGGCGAACGCGTTGGAGAGGAACGAATACTCGGTATGCTTGACGGTGTTGCCGTGATTGATGATCGCAACCGGCAGCGTGATCATGCCGGCATTGGCCTGCATTTCCTTGTCGCGCCGAACGGCGATATTGACCGCAACCAGACGATTGTCCCGCGCCGGGTCATGGAATGCGATGGTCTCGTGACGGATCGCCCACTTGCTCGCGGTAAAATACGCGACCGCAACCAGTACGGTAAGTGAAAGCAGAACGGCAATTCCACGTTTCATCGGCGTCCTCGGGGCCCCGGCAGGGGCTATGTTCGGTCTCGAGACTCTTCGGCCTCGTTCTTGATGATATATGTCACAGCGGCGTGACATAAAGTCCAAATGTTGTGAATTGACCGCCTGATCGTTGTGCGATGCACCCATCCATTGTGCAGCTGCTCACTACCCGGCGATCATCTCCTATTTGCCTATATACGACGGCCCCAACCAAGCTTCGGTTCGACCGGTCGATAAAAGTCTAATGAAAACGGTATTGTAGGCAGTTCGTTCCTTTATTTCGCACGCCGCGTCTGCCCCGGAAATCCCGGAAAACCACTGGATTCAGCCCGCGGAATAGATGATCAGCTTCAGCGCCGGATCGTCATTGGCCTGAAAGCTCGCATATTCCAGCTTCAGCCGCCCCTTCCTCGGATGGCTCAGGGATTTCTGGCCGGCTGAGACGCCGCCAATATCATGGGCCTCCCACCAGCCCGAAAATTCAGGACAGCCCTGCCGCAGCCGCGCAAGCAGTTCCTGGAACGCGGGATCGCCGGCCCACAAATCATGCGTGGCGCGGAATTGCGCCACGATGCGCCGCGCCTCTTCCTCCCATGAAGCGCCGAATAACTTTCGCGTCGCGCGGTTGGTCAGCACGGTGAGGAGAATGTTGCGGTCGCCTTCCGGCAGGCGGCTGAACGCAAAGATCTCATCCGCGGCCGCGTTCCAGGCCAGAATGTCCCAGCGGCGGCCCGTGACATAGGCCGGCAAATTGAGCCGCTCGACGGTGCGCCGGACCGCAGGCGGTACGGTTTCGGGGGCGAAGGCGCGGCGGTCGGCATTCTGCGTCAGCGCCCGCAGATGCTTGTGCTCGGCCTTGCCGAGCCGCAGCGCGCGGGCCAGCGCGTCGATCGTGGTCGCCGACGGACTGACCGTGCGCCCCTGTTCGAGCCGGATGTACCAGTCGACGCCGATGCCTGCGAGTTCGGCAACTTCTTCGCGCCGTAAGCCGGGCGTTCGCCGCCGCCGCCCGATCGGCAGGCCGACCGCCTTTGGCGTCAGCTTTTCCCGCCGCGAGCGCAGAAAATCGCCGAGTTCGCTTTGCCTGGGATTCATGGGCCTGCACTTCGCCAGCGGGGGGATCATTTAATCCTAGGATAATACCAGGTCTTGTTGGGAAATGAAGGGTTGCGAAAATGGGCTCCTCGTTGCGAAAGGATGCCCCATCATGAAAGCCGCCGTCTTGAAACAATTCGGATCGCCGCTCGCGATCGAAACCCTGCCCGATCCCATCCTCGGCACCGGCGAAGTGATCGTCGACGTGATGGCGAGCCGGGTTCTCGCCTATGCCAATGAAGTCCTGAGCGGCGAACGCAAATACCTGCTGGAATTGCCTGTGGTGCCCGGTCCCGGCGCGATCGGCCGCGTCCGCGCCACCGGCCCGGATGCGACCCATCTGGCCAAGGGCGACTGGGTCTATTGCGATCCGACGGTGCGTTCGCGCGATGATGCGCTTGCCCCCGACATCGCGCTGCAGGGCCTGACCGCCGGCAGCGACGGCGGTCTGCGGCTGCAGCGATACTTTCACGATGGCGCATGGGCCGGACAAATGCGGGTGCCGACGGAAAACGCCGCACGTATCGGCAGCATTGCCGAAGCGGACGCCGCACGCTGGTGCGCGCTGGGTACGCTGCTGGTGCCGTATGGCGGCTTCCTCGCCGCCCAATTGCAGGCCGGAGAGACCGTATTGGTCAACGGCGCCACCGGCAGCTTTGGCAGCGCGGCGGTGGCCGTCGCGCTGGGCATGGGCGCGGCTTGTGTCATCGCAACCGGCCGCAACGAAAAGGCGCTGGCCGATCTCGTGCGCCGGTTCGGCCCACGCGTCCGTATTGTTCCGATGCGCGGCGAGGAGGAAGACGACCGCAAGCGAATCCTGCAAGCCGCCGCGGGCGGAATCGACTGCGTGCTGGACATCCTGCCGCCTGCGGCCAACGCGATGCAGGTACGGACCGCCATCCTCGCGGTGCGGCCTTACGGACGCGTGGTGCTGATGGGCGGCGTCGGCATGCTCGGCGGCGCCGGCCTCGACCTGCCCTATTCATGGGTGATGCGGAACTGCATCACGCTTCGCGGCCAATGGATGTACCCGCCGCACGCGGCACATTTGATGGTCGGGCTTATTCGCGCAGGCCTGGTCAGCCTGGATCAATTCGAGATCACGGCGTTTGCGCTCGACGACGCCAATGCAGCGGTGGCGCATGCCGCAAGCAACAGCAGTCCGTTCCGCATGACGGTGATCGAGCCGCCAAGATCACGCTGAGGCCGCGGCGATCAGGCGCCGAGGATCGAGAGCCTTGATCAGGCGCCGAGGATGTCGTGGACCTCGAGCGGCTTGTCGACCTGGCTGAACCATTCGGCCCGGTTGGCGGCCCTCCGCCGGCCGCGCTCGTCGAGCGGCAGCTTCAACTGGCGGAGCAGGCTCGTCACCTCCTCGCGCGCCGTCACATGGCCCATGCTCGGCCGCGTGCCGAGGGTGGCCTCATCGATGTCGTCGAGCGCGGTCAGCCCGCGCGGGAAGAATTCGCGGTAGACCACCCGCTCGGCAAGGCCGTCGATCGAACGAAAGCCCAGCCGCAACGACAGATCCTTCAGACTGTCGGCGACGAGCTGCTTGTTGCGCGAGCCGATCATCGACAGCCGGTTGCGCACCACGATCCAGTCGGTCGAAGCGCCGTCGAGCTGGCGGCGCTTGCGCCTGGTGTCGCGCACCATCTCGGCATAGTGGCTTTCGCCGGTCACCGAATAGGTGGCGGGGTCAACGGTGCCGAGCACGTCGAAATCGAGGAAGCTGTCATTGATCGGCGTCACCAGCGTATCGGCCATCGAATGGGCCAGGCGCATCAGATAGGAATCCGACCCCGGCGTATCGATGACGATGAAGTCGAAGGCGCGCTCGATGGAACTCACCGCTTCCATGAATTGCTGGAACTCGGAATTCTCGTTGTCGGCGATCTGCATCGTCTCGCCGAGCTTGATGCAAAAGTGGACGGGAATTTCGAGATCGAGACCGGTGCGGCGGGCCCACGCGGTGCGGTTGCCGATGTACCGGGTGAAGCTCTGCTGGCGGCAGTCGAGGTCGATGGTGGCGACACGCTGACCGGCTTTCATCAGGGCGACAGCGATATGCAGCGCGGTGGTGGATTTACCCGAACCGCCCTTCTCGTTGCCGAGCACGACGACGTGCGCCGAGCCGGATTGCCCCTGACTAGTCTGTAACAACATGACTCGACCCCTGTTGATATCTTCAAATCACGCGCAGCTGCGGTCAAGCGAAATGCGCGATAACGATTTTAAATCGTTGTCGGCCTGCCTTAATCATGAATCCACTTGGCGTTGTCGCGCTGCCTGTGATCGAGCGCACGCTCGGCACGCGCCGATCGCAGCGGCCGTGCATGACCCATGCAGCTACGCCGGGCTGCCTCGATTGGTTGCACTGGCTGATCACCTTCCGGCCTTATAAGGTCGGCGCGCCCGCCCAGAGGTCGCGGCGAGCAGCCCCCTCACCCCCAAAACATCGTGCAAGAGATCGAGCCCAGATGCCGCGAAGCCCCATGGTCGTCCGTACCGTCCCCGCATTGCGCCGCGCCCTTGATGGCCTTCGCGCCAGAAAGGCCACGGTCGCGCTGGTGCCAACCATGGGAGCGCTCCATGACGGCCATGTGTCGCTGGTTCGGCTCGCCAAACGCCGCGCACAGAAAGTGGTCGTCTCGATCTTCGTTAATCCGACCCAGTTCGCGCCAACGGAGGATTTCGGCTCCTACCCGCGCACCTGGAAGTCCGACGTCGCCAGGCTCGCGGCCGAGAAGGTCGACCTGATCTGGAATCCGGACGTCAAGGCGATGTATCCGCAAGGCTTCGCCACCCGGATCGTGCCCGAAGGTCCGGCCACCGCCGGGCTGGAAGATCGCTTCCGCCCGCACTTCTTCGGCGGCGTCGCCACCGTGGTCGGCAAGCTGTTCACCCAATGCCGGCCGGATGTCGCGATCTTCGGCGAAAAGGACTTTCAGCAATTGCGGGTGGTGACGCAGATGGCGCGCGATCTCGATCTCGGCGTCAAGGTGATCGGATCGCGCACGGTTCGGGAACGCGACGGGCTGGCGATGTCCTCGCGCAACGTCTACCTCGCGCCCGAACAGCGCCAGGCGGCGCCCGAGCTCTATCGCGCGATGAAGCAAAGCGCGGGGCGCCTGCGCGCCGGCGAGCCCGTCGACGCCGTCATGCAGGCCGGCGCCGAGGCGATCACAATAGCCGGTTTTGCGCTGGACTATTTCGAGGTGCGCCACGCCGAAACGCTGGCGCCGATCGCCTCGCTCAAGCAGGGTCCGATGCGGATGCTGGTCGCCGCCAAGATCGGAACCACGCGGTTGATCGACAATATCGCCGTGTAGCCCGCTACAGCAGCCCGAGGTCGCGCAGTTCGCGCCGCATCGGCTCCGGCATCGACGCCACGACCGCGGCGGACTTGCCGAGATCGGCCGGCGCGCCGTCCTCGGTCAGATAGCGCCAGCCCTGGAACGGGCGCATCGGCCGCGGCGAGACTGATATGACCTTGGGCTGCATCACCAGGCGGCACCGTCCGATACCGTCCTTGTCGCGGAACGGCTCGATCGCGATCAGCTTTTCGCGCGCCGCGATCTCTCCCTTGATCACCCAGTAGAGCGAACCGCCGGCAAGCAGTTCCTCGTCGCGTTTCGGCGTCATCCGGGTGACGTGGATATGGCGGAGCGGCAAACCCTTTTTCCTGGCGGTTGCCATCCGTTCGGCAACCCAGCCCTTGAGTTCTTTGACCGACTCGCAGCCAACGGCGAGCTTGATGAGATGAAGCGGCATGGATCCGGGTTTAGCGGGCCCCGCGCCGTTTGAAAACGATCATTCGTTGGCGGGCGCGGCAGCTGTGGATGACACCGTCGGTGCTCCCGGTGCCCCCGGTGCCGGCGACAGCTGAACCGGCGCGGCCGGTGTCCGCTTCGGCGCCGGTGGTTGTTTTTTGGCGGCCGCCAGTGCTGGTGACGCTGTTGCGGTCGGTGTGGCTGGTGCGGCGGTAGTTGGTGCTGCTGCGGCCGGGGCCGGGCGCGGTGAAGCCGGTGGACTGGCAGCAGCTGGCGCCGGCGCGGCACGAGCGGCGGGCGGCTCCGGGTTCATGATGCTGATGGGCGGGGTATTGGCCGCGCTCGGGAACTCGGCATTGGTGGGTTTACCGGTAGGCATCGACGGCGGCAGGCCCGCGAGCAGCCCCGGGGTCGTCGCAGCCAGGGGCGGCGCGTTCCATGACGGCGCATAGCGCGTGATCAGGTTCTCGTAGAGGCGCTCGTCCATATTGGCGACGACCTGGCGCTTGTCGGCCAGCGCGGCGAATGCCGCGCATGCAGCCGGCGTGCAATGGTCGCGCGCCATCAGCACATAGGCCATCAGCCCGTAGCGGTCGCGCTCGACGGCGCGGCGCAGCGCCTGCAGATCGGAACTCGTCGCTTTGTCGGCTGTGGCAGCATCGCCGAACCCGGTCAGGCGGGAGATCTGGGACGCCGCGTAAGTGACCGCGGCAGCGACCGAGTCGGCGGACCCGAACAGCGTCTTCTCGCAGGCGTTGAGGACGGCATCGCCGGCGAGATCGTCGATACAAGAGAGCTGCGGCAACGCTGCACTGACCGAAGCCACCCGGGTCCCAGCGGACGAGACCCCGCCATCCGGCCCGAAGCTGCGGATGGTCGCGGCGACAGCGACGACGATCGCCAGCAGCGTCATGACCGTCAGCACGCCATTGGCCACGGATTTCTCCGCGCGCAGCAGCGTGATCAGAACGATGATTCCCAAAAATCCCGCCGCGGCCAGCGTCAGCCACATCGGAAAAGTCGGTATGCGCCAGATCTGATCCAGCGAAGCAGCCCAGTCCCAGCTCATGCGCGGTGTCCCTCACGCAGCATAACGCGATCAGCGTAAGCGAATGCGTGTTTGGCCGCACTCACTTCCGACAGAATGGTCCTGCGAACGGGGCCTTTTGACGGCGAGCGATATGGAACCGCGTCAGCCGCCGGCTTGCGCACAGCTTCAGGAGACCGCAAGCGGCTCGGGAGACCGCAAGCGGCTCAGGAGACCGCAAGCCGCTCGGGAGACCGTGAACTGCTCAGGAGACCGCGAGCTGGCTTTCCTTGGCTACCCGTTCGAAGGCTTCGGTCGAGCTTTTGATGCGATACTGGCAGTCGTCGCCGTCGGTCGGAAGCAGCCGGATCACCTCATAGGTGCCGGTGGCGGCCGGTCGGGCAACGTTGCTGGCAGTGAAATAGACAGTCTCTCCAACGGTGAACTTGTGCTTCAACGCCCTCTCCATACGCAAGATTGTCGGCGGCGCTTAGTTGTCCCGCTAGCGATCGGCCGACTTGAGAACCCTGCGTCAACCTAGCACACCACAGCCCCAAAAAGCCAGCACCATCGAGCCATGCCAGACACGCATATTTTGCAGACATTTCAGCGTGTTATATGCCAGTTTGGGGGAATTTGCATAGCCGCTATTCCGGCCCGCAATGGCCCCTCGCCCGGCCCCATGCGGCAGCCAGGGCGGGTGCGGTTCAGGGGCTTGTGGAACCGGATGGGCTAAACGCCCGCCTCAGATCGCCTCGAGCCGGTCGATCAGCATCGTTTCGGCCAGCCCGTCGCGGGTCCACTCCTGGAACGCCGGCAGCGCGTCCATCGCATCGACATAGTGCTGCGCCTCGCTAGCCACCGGAATCGCATAGGTGCGGAAGCGATGCACGACCGGTGCGAACATCGCGTCCGCGCCGGAGAACGCGCCGAACAGGAACGGCCCCGCTTTGCCATAGCGCTGATGGCACTCGGCCCAGATCGCCTGGACCCGCGCCACATTGGCCTGCGCGTCTTCCGACAGGGCCACGGCGCGGATCGGGCGGTGCAGATTCATGCCGCATTCGTTGCGCAGCGCCATGAAGCCCGAATGCATCTCCGCCGAGATCGAACGCGCATGCGCGCGGGCCGCGCGGTCTTCCGGCCACAGCTTCGCTTGCGGGAATTTTTCGGCGAGATATTCGATGATCGACAGCGAATCCCACACCGTGACGTCGCCGTCGACCAGCGCCGGCACTTTTCCCGCATCGCTGAAGCTCAGGATGCGTTGCTTGTCGGCCGGGTTGTCCGTGTACAAGGGAATCACGACCTCCTCGAACGGAATGTTGTTGGCGCGCAGCGCCAGCCACGGCCGCATCGACCATGACGAATAATTCTTGTTGCCGATGACCAGTTTCAACATTTCAAGGGAATCCTGTTGGGATCGCCATCATGGCATAGTGCGCCGCAACCGTTCAACCTGTACATCTAGAGCGTTTTCCAGCGAAGTGGACACCGGTTCGCGTCCCAAGAAAACGCGTCAAATCAAGAATCCAGAGCCCCGTTCCGATTCCATCGGAACGGAAATGGCTCTGGCGTGACCAAGCGACGACGACGGGGAATGCAGCATGACCGGATATTGGGTCGATATATCAGCCATCACGTTCTTCGTCGTGGAGTGGACGGTCTATGCCTTCACCCTCGAACGTACCGCCTACGGTCGGGACAGCCTGTCCGCCCGCATGCATATCTATCGCGAGGTCTGGATACGAAACCTGCTCGATCGCGAAACCCGCATGGTCGACATGCAGATCATGGCTTCGCTGCAGAACGGCACCGCGTTCTTTGCCTCCAGCAGCCTGATCGCGATCGGCGGCGGGCTGGCCTTGCTGCGCGCCACCAACGACGCATTGGCGGTGCTTGCTGCGCTGCCGATCGATCTCAGCCCCTCGCCGGCCCTGTGGGAAATCAAATGCGTGGGCTTGATCCTGATTTTTACCTACGCCTTCTTCAAATTCTCCTGGGCCTACCGCCTGTTCAACTATGTCGCCATCCTGCTCGGCGCGATGCCGCCGGCCTCGGAAAAAGGCACGCCCGAGGCAGAAGCGCACGTCATCCGCACCACGCGATTGTTCGAATCCGCCGGCCAGCATTTTAATCGCGGCCAGCGCTCGTTTTTCTTTGCGCTCGGCTATCTCGGCTGGTTCGTCAGTCCATGGGTGTTGTTCGTCACGACAGCGATGGTCGTGATCGTCACCTGGCGGCGGCAGTTCGCGTCCAATGCGTGGAAGGCGATGGGGAGCTGAGGGGAATGAGGACTCTCTCCACGTCATTGCGAGCGAAGCGAAGCAATCCATACTTTCTTCATGCTGCATAATGGATTGCTTCGTCGCATTGCTCCTCGCAATGACGGTCACAGAGCGGCTGCGCCCAATGCTGTCATCCCCGCGTAGGCGGGGATCCAGTACGCCGCGGCTTCTCGACTCAATCATCGTTGTCTCTGGAATACTGGGTCACCCGCCTTCGCGGGTGACGACACCTGAATATGTGTTAGCGATCTCGCGACGCATTGCGCCCGAGCTTTGACAGAAATTTCCTTGCCCCCGAAATCCAGAGGGCGCAGGGAATGCCGGATGCGCGCTGCACCCGCGATCTCGTGTGCGAATTGTGCAAACAAAGCTGCACACGAGCATACAGGGCAGCGGAGGCAATCCGACATTCCCTGCGCAATGGCTTTACGGCTTACTTCGTGCTCTCCTCGGTCGGGCCGAGCTCGTTGTCACCGTCGCCGCGCTGATGTTGCCACCTGCGCGACTTGACGCCAGCATCGGGGCGTCGGGACCACACGACTTCACCGTACGCCTTTGTTGCGCGCGTCAATCGCAACATCGGCGTCCACCGCGACCCGCCCAACGTTCGTGACGATGGCCAACGCCCCTCTGGATAGGACGGGATGGGCATAGATATGCCCCCGATTTGGCTTCTGGAAAAGCGAAATATTTTTTGTTTCAGGGCTTGCATGATTTCTGTAAATCGGAAGTGATTTGCCCGTCGGGTTGATTTGTCGCATGCGGCTCGCGAGATTTCGCTTGCGCGGAGAGAGCGACGCAGTTGGCGCTTACCAAGATGTCGTTCGTGCGCGGCACGAGCGAGATGAGCGATGTGGTCCGCACCGAGGACCACAGCGATCTCGTTGCAAAATCTCGGCTCGGAGATGACGGACCCCAGGTCAAGCGTATGTCGGTGTCGGCCGGTAACGCCGGATCACGCCGATGATCACGACGACAAAGAACGCGAGCACGACGACCTGAACGATGGAGCTTGGCGCCAGCGTACGCAGCGCCGGCAGCTTCAAGAAGGATTGGATCACCAGCACGAATACGTTGAGATAAAGCGAGACCAGCGCGGTTAGTGCGTAGATCCAGCGCCACGCACCGGCGAGCTTCATGCCGTAAAGCGCAAAACAGGCGATCGCCAGCAGTACCAGCGAGAGAATGCCGATCACATGGCCCGGCGACAGCTTCTCGAACAGCAGCGGTGAGAACAGAAACCCTGAAGCACTGGTCAGGATGGTGAATGCAAGGAAGATCGCAGTGAGGCCCGGCATCCGCTTCGAGCCAAGCATCCCGAACATCACGATCAGGCCCGCCACGATTGCAATCAGGCTGATGATCACGTGGACCATCGTGAACGTCGCCAAGCTCATACCCAGTATCATGATGCGTCTCCGAAGAGTTGCTGGGCGGAATTCGGCCTCGCGTTTTTGTAGAAGATCTGGACGCATTTTTTGGTGGTGACTGTGGTCATCGGATCCATCCGTTGAGTAGAAGAAATCAAAACCTCTGTTTCTTTGGCGACCTCTAGCGAACCGGGTGCGCCGCTGCCCCAGAGCGATTGACGTGCTTGTAGCGAGATTGCTGTTAACGTGCGCGCCGTCGCGGCTGCTTTCCTGGAAGGCACGGCAGAAGTGGATGCGCGACAGCCGGAAGAGCGGAAGCCAGGGCAGCCAGAACCTGCAGACCTCAAGCGATTGGCGGAGGCGCAGGCGTTAGCAGCAATCGTTCTACAGGTACGGCAATCGCTCTGGCGCAGCCGCCGCTCTGATCCGCTAGATCATCACCGTGCCCACATCCAACCGGACGGAGAAAAAAGATGATCTGGAAAAGCATCGTCACCCCCCGTGCGACCGCACCGGCTTCTGCGCGCTGGTCCGCAATGTCTGGTTTTGCACGCAAGACGGCTGAAACCGTCTCCGACTTCGCCAACGTCGTTCACAACCTGGTTATGGACGTCCGCGATAGCTACCGGCCCGAGCTGCATTACATGCGTGGCCCCGGCCCGAAATGGCGCGCCAAGCATCAGCCCTGGCTAAGCTTCGATTCTGAAGTTGCTGGGCAGCACAAGCTGTCGCCGGTGCATACAAGCCGTCGTAACACGGCTAACCCCACCCGATAGCTGGCCGAGGTTACGGATCATGCGCGTTCGCTGGCCCACCACCCGAGCTTGGATGTTTCTCAGCGCCGCTACCGGTTACGTCGCTTTGCTCGGGCTGGTAGCCATGCTGGGTGGGTCGGCGCATGCCGCCGTTGCCCTTGAAGAACGCAAATTGCCGATGCGGTTCAGCTGGGTCGCTTGCCAGCCGAATTGCCGAGGCTGGGTCAGCGCAGTCGGCATCGTCACCGCCGAGACTCCAAGGCATTTCGACGATTTCGCGCGCGATCGTCCGCTCAAGGGCGAAACTGTTGTGCTGGACTCCAGCGGCGGCTCGGTCAACGACTCGATCGCGCTCGGACGGCGGTTCCGGGAGCTTGGAATGGTGACCACCGTCGGGGCGACCCACCGCGCGCACGGCGAGCGTGCCAACGTGTCGCCGGAGGCTTACTGCGAGTCCATGTGCGTTTTCCTGCTGCTGTCGGGCAAGTCGCGCTACGTGCCGGAACAGGCGCATGTCCGCGTGCATCAGATCTGGATGGGCGACCGCGCTGATAATGCACGGGCCGCGAGCTACAGCGCAGATGATCTCATGATCGTTGAGCGCGATATCGGACGTCTCGCCAAATACACCTTCGACATGGGCGGCACGGGTGATCTGCTGGAACTCTCGCTGAACGTGCCGCCATGGGAAGATTTACATGAACTGTCTCGGGAGGAGTTGCGGCTGACCAATCTCATCACTACCGACAAGGTTGCTCAGCTTGGCAGCCCCAACGCAGCGGTGGTCGAGCTGACGCCCAAGTCGGTACAGGGACGCTTCGTAACCACTGCGGCGGCTTCGGCTGGGCAGCAGTAGCGGGTAGTCCTCCCGACGAGCAGGAATTCGCGCGTTAGCAGCAATCGCTCTGCAAGTAGCTCAATCGCGCTGGCGCAGCAGCACGTCTGGTTCGCTAAACCATTGCGGTGTCCACGCAAACGCCATTGTCCCAATTCCCGACCGGGGCCGCCACGCCGGCCTCGATCGTCGATGCGCTGAAAACAGAAACCGGTCATTCACCAAACGTACGGGCGAGCTTTGCAAAGGGCCGATGCGTCCGCGGCACCTATATCCCCTCGGATCAGGCGGAGGAAATTACGAGATCCCTGAGCTTCACGAGACCATCGCGCGTGCTGGCGCGCTTCTCGGTGGGCGGCGGCAATCCCAAGGTGGCGGATGCCGACAACCTTGTGCTGCGCGGCTTCAGTTTCAGGCTCGGGGACGTTGACCAGCGCTCGGACATTCTCACGCAAAGCGCTCCGGTTCATTATGCGAGGACGCTCGACCAGATGTTGGCGTTCCTCAAGGCGCGCATTCCGGGACCGGACGGAAGGCCGGATCTGGAGAACGTCAAGGCATTCTCCGTCGCCAATCCTGAAACGCTGCATCAGGCAAACTACATCGCTGCGCATCCGCCGCCCGGGAGCTTTGCCGGCACGACCTATTGGGGCGTGCACTCCTTTCCCGCAACGAATTCAAGAGACGAGACGCGGTTCATCAAGTTCAAGATCGTTCCGGTCGGCGGAAGCGTTACGCTGACCGAGGATGAGGCCAAGATGAAGCCTGCCGACTTCCTGCACGAGGATCTCGAAAACCGGATCCCTGCACGCGAAATCCGCTTCAGCGTGATGGCGCTGCTCGACCGTCCCGGCGATCCCACCATGGACGTAACGATCCGATGGCCTAACGAGGACCGTCGCGAAGCCGTGCGGCTGGGAACGATCGTCATCACGCGTATCGAGCCAAACGAAGCGTGCGATGCTTTCATGTTCGATCCAGCGAATCTCGCTGAAGGTATCGGGCATCCGCCGGACGAGATATTTGCGGCACGCCACGCCGCCTGCACCATCTCATTCGCCAAACGCCGCTGAATGGAGATGCCTGGCCTACCGGGGTCATGCCTCGCCCTCGGGAACGCCATGCACTTCGCGGCGCCACGCCCCCGGGCTGGCTCCCACGAAGGAAGAAAACACCCTCGTAAAGTGGCTTTGATTAGCGAAACCGGCCGATATCGCAATCTCCGACAGCGGCAGGTCACGGACGGCCATCAACTGCTTGGCCGCCTTGACGCGCTGACGAAGCAGCCACTGGTGCGGCGGCAGGCCGGTAGACTTGCGAAACGCGCGTGAAAAATGGCTGACGGAGAGGTCAAACTCGGCGGCGATTTGTTGCAACGAAAGAGTTCCACCAAGGTCGGACGCGAGCCTTTCGCTGACGCGCTTGACTTGCCAAGGCGGAAGGCCGCCGCGGGCCCGTTCGGCGCTGCGCCGCAATCCGCCATAGGTCTGCGCGACGTGCGCAGTGAGCGCGAGCATCGTGTGATCGACAAAAAGCTGATTGGCTTGGTCCGCCCGATGCAATGCTTCCAGCAGCAACGCACCGAGGTGACGGACCACCGCGTCGTCATGGGCGACACCGAGCTCACCGGCGAGTTCACCGACGCGAGGCGCGCGGGAATGCTCCGTGAGGCGATCGAGAGCCGAGCGCGGAATATAGAAATGGAGGGAGTGGAACGGTTTGTCGATGACGTATCGTGGATCGCGTTTGAGATCGTACAGATACGTAGTGCCCGCCCTGACATCCGCTTTCGTGATGCACTTGCCGCGCTCCCAGAGCTCGCAGTCCGGATAGTCGCGAAGTTTGAGGCTGACAAGAAAGGCATCCTCGAGAGTGAATGAGCCCGAAAGACCCGGCGCGGGATTGTCATCCCGCGTCTCCGTGACGGCGATTTCGGCGCTGCGCAGTGAACGCGTGACCAGCATGGGCGGCACCTGCTTCAGGCGCAGGAACTGCCTGTACATCTGTCCGAAAGCGCCGGCCTGTGTCATTGGGATCGACCTCATCGGTGAAGTCGGACTGGTATCGCTCGCCCGCGATGTAGTTGAACATTATCTGATATCGGCGCCCGATCGTCCAGTTCCCTCGCGGAATTGCCGGCACACCAAAGCCCAAAAACGTGCTCAAGAATGTCAGCGCTATTGTCCGTCCGTGACACGCCGCGCAGCATTTTGTGGTGTGCCTCCTTCGACATCAGCAAACCGCCGCTTGACCGCGACTTTGGTCGCACGCAGGCGGCTTGGAGCAGGTTTAGGCAAAACATGCCCGCTTTGGGATAGACCCGGACCTGCCCAGCGCCTAGAAGGCGTGCCGAACGTTCAATCAAGGTGCCCCTCAACGGCGAGGAAAGGCCCATGAGCAAGCAGACTTTGCGCGTTCCTTCGCAAGAACATCAGCCCGACACTTCCCGCGCGCAGCAGCCCGATTTGCCGATCGGCGAGCCTCCTCACGCCGACGCGGAAATGACGCGTGTGCTCAAGACGGCGCCACTGCGCATGGCTGCAGACTCATCCAACGGCGCGATCACCTTCTGGAGGCATGATCCCCTGCACGACGTGGTCCGGCCCATGGCCGATCACGTCATCATGACTTTTCCCGCCGAGCCGGTGCGGTTCGAGCGCCGCGACGGGAAAGCGCGTGTGAACGGAATGACACGTCCCGGGACCTTGACGGTCATTCCGGCTGGTTCAACCTCACGATGGGACATCTACCAGCCCTTGAGTGTCCTTCAGCTCTATCTCCCGCAGGCAACGCTCACTCGGGTCGCCCGCGAAGCCGGCACAACCACTGCCGGCGACCTTGTGGAGCGAACTGCGCATCCTGACCCCATTACATCCCGGTTGCTGCTGAGCGCGGCCGACGCCCTGGAAGGCTGCGCGGCGCTGGATACGCTGTTCAGACACCAGCTGACGGATCTTCTGGCTACACGCCTGCTCGCGGCGCACGCCGGTTTACCTGCAACGGTCCAGCCGGTCATGGGCGGGCTGTCGCCCAAGGTGCTGGGTCGCGCCATCGAACGCCTGCGTTCGGACAGCGATGCGGACCTATCGCTTGCCGCGCTGGCTGCGGATGCGGGCCTGTCGCGCTTCCACTTCTGCCGCGCCTTCAAGGAAAGCACCGGGCTCTCGCCGCATGCCTGGCTGCGCCAGCACCGGCTCGAGCAGGCTATGAACATGCTGCGCGACACCAACACGTCGGTCGTCACGGTCGCAGCCGCGCTCGGCTATTCCTCCCAGACCGCATTCGCCGCGGCGTTCAGAAAGCTGACCGGTGAAACTCCGAGTGACTGGCGAAGACGCATGCGGTGAACACATTCTTCACCGCCGCTAGCTTGGTGAATGACAAGCGTACTGCTTACCGCCGATTTCAAGTTCAGCTCGAAGGGTAACAGGCGATGAAGACATTTCTTTGCATCGGAGCGGGCCCGGGAATCGGTTTCGCGACCGCCGAACGCTTTGCCAAAGAGCGTTTCCAGGTGGTTTTGGCCGCTCGGAGCGTTGCCAAGACGCAAGGGCTGGCCGAAAGGCTAATATCAAAAGGGTACACGGCTCACGCTCGCAAGGTGGACTCCAGCGATTCGAAGAGCGTCGCGGAACTGGTCGCTGAAGTTCAGAAGCAGCACGGCTCAGTCGACGTCCTGCACTACAACGCCGCATCCATGCGCAAGGCGACCCTCTCCGAACAGCCCCGCGACAGCTTCAACGATGATCTCGCCGTGAACATTGGAGGTGCGCTCGCCGCCGCGCAGGCGGTCGCCCCGAAGATGGAAGAGCAAAAGTCTGGTGCGATCCTGCTGACGGGAGGTGGCTTCGCGCTCGCTCCCAGCCCGGACTTTCTCTCGATCAGCATCGGCAAGGCCGGCATTCGCGCTTTGGCTCACGGACTTTTCGAACCGTTCCGAGAAAAGGGGATTCACGTCGCGACAGTAACTGTCTGCACTTTCGTTGCCCCGGAATCGAAGGAGGCCTCATCGGTGGCCGAACAATTCTGGCGTCTCTACAGCCAGCCGAAGGACTCCTGGACCGTCGAAGCGAACTACGCCCCCGAATTACGGTGACAGTGCACTAATGCCCTGCAGCTAGCGTCAGCCCGTAGATGGCGTAACGGGCCCTGCTGGAGCAGCGATTGAACTTTCAAGCTGTGACGAGCGACAGACGACAACGGATGATAGTGGGTTGGGATGGCCAACCGCATAACGGACTACCCATGCGTCTTCTTTCGCTCTTCCTTTTGGTGTTTGCGAGCTCCGCGTCTGCGCAACCCGCGCCTGCCGTCGACTGCAACGCGATCAAGAACTCCACGGTTCCCGTCGAGTTGGCCTATCATGGTCTGGACGGGACGAGGAAAGTCGTTCAGGCCTATCGAGGCACATCGGGCGGTAACGTCGTCTGGATTCGGGAGATACCGCCGTCGACCCGCCCAACCCCACCCGTTTTCGTGACGAAGGCAATTTATGTCGATGGAACCCTCGCATCGTCGGAGTGGTGGACGACTTATGTCGGCAAGTATTCGCATCGTACCGCGAAATATGCGGCCGATGGACTGCCCAGGAATTTTGATCGTCGATCGGACGTGACTTACACGATGCACACGCTAACAACGGACGGTGAGAATACCACCGAGGAGAAAACCAGCACGACCTCCTACAGATTCAGATCAGAAGGAACAACCGCGGTTGGATCCTGTGTTCTCCAGGTGATCCGTGGCGAGAGCGAAAACACCAACGATGCCGGCCGCACCCGCCGTACCTTTCAACTCTACTTTCCCGAACTGCAGATATCCGCCACGGCAACCGATGCGGAGCCCATTGTGGATGGTCTCAGCACGGTTCTTTCCGAGATCAAGCCGGTAAACGCCCGCAGGGCGGATTGAGCTGCCCGCCTAATTCTCGAAACCGACGAACACCGTGGCTTCCTCGACAGACTTTCGTTCGGACACGACCGCATTTGCCGGGAAACTTTCATCCGGCCAGCCCAGCGCGATACTTTTCATGATGACCTGATCGTCGGCTATCCCGGCGTGCTCGCGCACCACGGGCGATTGCATGATGCCCTGACTGTTGATCACGGCGCCCAGCCCGCGAGACCAGGCGGCATTGACCAGCGCGGTCGCCACGGCGCCGCAATCGAAGGGCGTATCGTCGCTACCGTCAAGCACGCGGTCATAAGTCACGATCACGCATACAGGCGCGTCGAATTGACGGAAGCCGCGCAATACCCAGTCCTGGCGCCTATCCTTGTCATCGCGCGCGATCCCCATGGCGGAGAATAATTGCTTGGCGACTCCGACCTGCCTGTCGCGGTGCGGACCTGCAAAGGCCTGACCGGTGCGGAACTCGCGCGACTGAGGTATGCCCGCCACCATCCGTTCCGTGTTGCCGGCGCGGATCCGATCCAGCGGTTCGCCGGTGATGACATAGAAATTCCAGGGCTGGGTGTTCATCGACGACGGAGCGCGCATCGCCAGACCGATGATTTCCGCAATCAGCTCCTTGGGTACTGGATCGGGCTTGTAACCGCGGATACTTCGGCGACCGAGAATAACGTCATCAAACTGCATTGGTCTAAGATTCCCCAGATGGCTCCTGAACTGGCCCGGATTTTCGCGGTTTCTTCGCCTCGGCGCAAGATGGAGGTAGACCGCCGTACGGCGGTGCTCGCGCGAAGCGAGTCTTGCAGATCCGATCAATGCGACATCAATGTCGGTTTGGTCATCGAGGCAAGCATACCACGCGTCGTCCCACCAAGAATAAATTCCCGCAGCCGGGAATGCCCGTACCCGCCCATGACAATGAGGTCGGCACCTGTATCGGCTGCATATGACAGGATTGCATTGTAAACATCGATCTTGCTGACGGGGATGCGATCAATCGTGGCGCTTACTCCGTGACGGGTCAGATGGGTCGCGATATCCGCACCCGGAAGGTCTGCGCTTTTGGCGCTCTGAGTGTCCGCAACAACAATACTCGTCGTGCCGGAGCGGATAAGAAACGGCATGGCATCGGCGACCGCTCGGGCGGCTGCCCGGCTGCCATCCCAGCACACCATGACACGATCGAGTTTGAGGCGCTCCTTCTGAATAAAAGGTACGACGAGCACCGGCCTTCCGGATTCGAACAGCGCTGCCTCAAGGACGATATTCGTGGTTCGATGATCCCGGTCCCCTTCAAATTGGCCAATGACGGAAAGATCGAATCGTCTTGCGATATGCGCAAACTGGGTTGGTCCGTCGCGCCCGTCAGTTTCAATTCTGCGTGTTTCGGCTGAAACGCCGGCGCGACGCGTCGCCTCGTCAAACGCGGTGGCCACGGACTCTGCGCGTTCGTGAGCTTCAGCTTGCTGGGCTCGAATAAAGTTAGCGGACAGGTCAATGCCACCGACCACTGCCGGATAGAAGGCCGTCCCCATGATGTGTGCGCCGAATGTTTCCGCAACCGACAGGGCGTAATTGGAAACGCCATCTTGCGATGTACCGTAAGACAGGTTGACAAGAATATCTTTGATCATGGGTCTGCCTCCAGTTAGGTGATCGCGTATCTACGCTAATTCCAGTGCCCATCTTTATCCCGGCGGCGCACCATTCCCGTGTCCAGGGAGCTGCGTGCCGATTCGAGTAACAGGGCAAACGGGTCCACGCTGCATGCCATCGAGACATTCCTCATCCGGCCGTCACCAGATGGCGGTCAGGCTGAGACTTCAAGCGATCGTGCCAGCAGTTGATGAAATCACGATCGGTCATCCGTTCCCAGGCTGCAAACGAGATCACCAACATACGGAACGGAAGTTCGATTTGATCGCTCTGTCTCCATGAGTGCAATGTGACTAAACGTATCAGTGCCGATCGCCTGCATTGATTCCTCGTGTCGTACGCGACATTGCCAAAATGAAAAATGCATTGCTCAAACTCAAAATGGCATCTTTGCCTTCCGTATTTTTGGATTATTTCAGTATTTCCAGTTTCACGAATCGTAATCGCGCTCGGGCTTGGTGTTCTCCCGGAAGTATATGATTATGCGCACAGAGCTCACACTGGACGCCCGGGATTACGGTGGGGACTACTGTGACAGTGCTGGACTGCACCCCTGGAACGAGACACGATAATTTCTGTGACAGGCATTTCGAGGATGACCTGTGGCAGCAAAAGGAA